>DATMEI010000788.1:0-4806 GCA_035556995.1 Streptomyces sp. | reverse complement strand
GCATCGTGTCCCAGTCGCCGTCCTCGTAGACGTGCACGGCGAGGCTCGGGCCGAAGTACTCGGTGGAGAACACCTCGTTCTCCGGGTCCGAGCAGGTGATGACCGTCGGCTTCACGAACCAGCCCACGGAGTCGTCGTACTCGCCGCCGACGAGGATCTCGCAGCTGGGGTCCTGCTTCGCGCGGTCGATGGCGGCCTTGTTCTTGGCGAAGGCGCGGTCGTCGATGACGGCGCCGATGAAGTTCGACAGGTCGCTGACGTCGCCCATCGCCAACCCCTCGGTCTCCGCGACGAGTTCGTCCTTGAGCCCGCCCTCCCACAGCGAACGCGGGATGTACGCACGCGAGGCGGCCGAGCACTTCTGTCCCTGGTACTCGAAGGCACCGCGGACCATGGCCGTCTTCAACACGGCCGAATCGGCGGTCGGATGGGCGACGATGAAGTCCTTGCCGCCGGTCTCGCCGACCAGACGCGGGTAGGACTTGTAGCGCGAGATGTTCTCGCCGACCGTCTTCCACAAGTACTGGAAGGTCTTGGTCGACCCCGTGAAGTGCACGCCCGCCAGGTCCGGGTGCGGCAGCGCGACCTCGGAGACCTCCTTGCCGTCACCGGTGACGAGGTTGATCACGCCCTTGGGCATGCCCGCCTCCTCCAGCAGCTCCATGAGCAGCACGGCTGCGTGGGTCTGCGTCGGGGACGGCTTCCAGACCACCACGTTGCCCATCAGTGCGGGGGCGGTGGGCAGATTCCCGGCGATGGCGGTGAAGTTGAAGGGCGTGATCGCGTAGACGAAGCCCTCGAGCGGACGGTGGTCGAGCCGGTTCCACACGCCCTTGGGCTGCATCGGCGGCTGCTCGGCGAGCAGTTCACGTGCGAAGTGCACGTTGAAGCGCCAGAAGTCGATCAGCTCACAGGGCGCGTCGATCTCCGCCTGCTGGATGGTCTTGGACTGGCCGAGCATGGTGGAGGCGGCGATCGTCTCGCGCCACGGGCCCGACAGCAGTTCGGCCGCCTTGAGGATGACGGCCGCACGGTCGTCGAAGGACATCGCGCGCCAGGCGGGTGCCGCGGCCAGAGCCGCGTCGATGGCGTCCTGTGCGTCCTGAGCGTCGGCGTTGGCGTAAGTGCCGATGACCTTGTGGCGGTTGTGCGGCTGTACGACGTCGACACGTGCGCCGCCGCCCATCCGCTTCGCCCCGTTGATGGTCATGGGCAGGTCGACGGGGTTCTCGGCAAGCTCCTTGAGCTTGCGTTCGAGGCGGGCGCGCTCCGGTGAGCCGGGTGCGTAGGTGTGCACCGGCTCGTTGTACGGGGCGGGGACCTGGGTCACAGCGTCCATGACTGCCGTCTCTCCTTCACTGTCAGTTTTTCAGCCGGTCAGCCGCGAGTGGCGAGCGAGCGGAGGAAGAAGCCGAGGTTGGCCGGGCGCTCCGCGAGACGCCGCATGAAGTATGCGTACCAGTCCGTTCCGTAAGGGACGTACACACGCATCCGGTGGCCCTCGGCGGCCAGCCGCTGCTGCTCGGCCTCCCTGATGCCGTAGAGCATCTGGAACTCGAACTCGTCACGCTTGCGCCCGAGACGCCGCGCCAGTTCCTGCGCGACGGCGACCATCCGCGGGTCGTGCGAACCGACCATCGGATAGCCCTCGCCGGACATGAGGGTCTTCAGGCAGCGGACGTACGCGCGGTCCACGTCGGCCTTCTTCTGGTGAGCTGCCGTCGCCGGCTCGTTGTATGCCCCCTTCACCAACCGTACGCGCGAGCCCTCGCCGGCGAGGGCCAGGCAGTCCTCCTCGGTGCGGAAGAGGCAGGACTGCAGCACGGCGCCGGTCTGCGGGAAGTCTTTCCGCAGCTCGGCGAGGACGGCGAGGGTGGAGTCGACGGTGGTGTGGTCCTCCATGTCCAGGGTGACGGTCGTGCCCGCCCCGGCAGCGGCCTCGACGACAGGCAGGACGTTGGCGAGAGCGATGTCGTGGCCCCCCGGCAACGCCTGTCCGAATGCCGAAAGCTTCACGGACATCTCGGCCCGCTCACCCAGGCCCTCCCACGCCAGAGCCTCGGCGAGGGCGAGATAGGCGTCGCGGTTGCGCAGGGCCTCCACGCGGTCCGTGGTGTCTTCGCCGAGGTGATCGAGGGTGACCTCGAGGCCCCGGCCGGTCAGCGACCGTACGGCGTCAAGACACGGGTCGAGCTGTTCACCTGCCACGAACCGGTTCACCACGGGCCGGGTGACCGGCGCGGACGAGACGAGACGGCGGATGCCGTCACTGCGCGCCGCGGCGAGCAGCACTGGTCCGAACACGGGCACCTCCACTGGCGTTCTGATCTCTTGCGCTCCAGGCGTCCCATTGCAGATCCGTGAACGGCGTATGCATGGCGTCGGAAGCAACCCTGAATCTAAGGATCGCGCTGCCGGAGGGCCATCGACAGCTGTCACGCATCCGTGTCCCAGATCTCAGACATCTGTACGAGAATGGTGTGGCCGGGAGACCGGACAGCTAGCGCGAACGGGAGCGCGAAAGGGAGGCGGCGGGGAGAACATGCGCGAGGACTACCAGGAGCTCATCGACGAGGTCTCAGCGCTGCTCGGCACACCCGCGACGCTGGAGGGCCGGGACTTCGCACTCATCGCCTTCGGCGCCCACGAGAGCCACGGCGACGGCCGCGATCCGGCTCTGGAGCCGGTCCCGCTGGACCCGGTGCGTACGCGATCGATCCTCGGGCGCGGCTCCACGGCCGAGGTGCGGGCGTGGTTCGAGAGCTTCGGCATCACACGGGCCACCGAGCCCGTGCGTATCCATCCGGAACCCGCTGCGGGTGTCGAGCACGGCCGGATCTGCCTGCCCGTGCGGTACGCGGGGGTCGCCTACGGCTACATCTGGCTGATCGACGACGGCGCGATCGGCCTGGCCGACCCGCGCCTGGCGTCCGCGATGACGGTGGCCGCCCGTATCGGCGTGCTGCTGGCGGCCGAGGTACGTACGGAGGCCCGCACCGGGGCGCTGCTGCGGGAGCTGCTCAGCGGCGAGGAGCGCACCGGGACCACCGAGGAGACCACCGCTCAGCTGCGCGAGGCCCTCGGAGCGGCGGCGTCCGGGCCGCTGGCGCTGGTGGCGGTGCTGCCGTGGCAGGTGCACGAGGGTGCGGCGGGTGCCGGGGGCGCGGAGGGCGCCGAGCGCGCGGGGGCCGTCGGCACGGGCACCTCCGAGCAGCCCCACGTGACGGCCCGGTGCGTGCTGCCCGCAGGCAGCGAGCGGGAGGCCGGACCGCCTCGGCGCGCACTCGCCGCGCTGGTCCGGCTGCGCAGTGCGGACGGGCTCGACCCTGCGCGTACAGCGGCCGGCCGGCTGCTGCGCGCGCCGCGCTCCCCCGCCACCGCGGGCCTCAGCGCCCCGCGCCGCGGCCTGACCGAACTGCTGCCCGCCTGGCGGGAGGCGCTCGCGGCGGCACGGGCGGCGAGCGCCGAGGACACGCTCGGGCCCGTCGCGGAATGGGACGGCATCGGCCCGTACCGGCTGCTCACGGGGCTGCACACCGACGCCGGGCCCGATCCGGTGCTGCGGGCGCTTCTGCGTCCGGCACACGCCGAACTCGCCCGCACAGCCGAGGTGTTCCTCGACCACGCCGGCCAGGCGGGCCGTGCGGCGGCGGCGTTGGGCATCCACCGCCAGACGCTCTACTACCGGCTCGCCCGCATCGAAGCGCTCACGGGCCTCGACCTCGACGAGGGCACGGCAAGGCTGCTGCTGCACATGGCGCTGAAGTCGGCACGGCTGTAGGCGAGTTCCCGCTTCCCGGAGGGGTCTTGTGAAGCGCCGGCGAGGGGTGGCGGCGGTGCGTAGCGTCGAGGTGTGACGGAGACCGATGCGGCTTTACTGGCCGTGTACGACGAGCAGATGCGGGGAGCGTCGCCGACCCCGCCGCCCGGGGTCGGGTACGAGCATGACGGGCCGCTCGTCCGGGCTGTGGGCCAGTTCCGTGGGTTCGTCTTCGGTCCACGTGACATCGGGGTGCGGGGCGCCGAGTTGGACCAGCTGATCGCGCGCCAGCGCGACTGCTTCGCCGCGCGGTCCGAGCAGGTGGAGTGGCGTACCCACGGGCACGATGCGCCCGCGGAACTTCCCGGGCGTCTGCGGGCCGCGGGATTCGCCGCCGAGGGTCTGAAGACCGTAGTCGTGGGGCCGACCGCCCGGATGGCCACGGAACCCGCGCTCCCGGACGGCGTCGCCCTGCGGCGGGTCACCTCGGAAGCCGACATGCGCAGGATCGCCGCCCACCAGGCCACCGTCTGGGACATGGACCTCAGCTGGCTCGCCGGCATGCTGACCGAACGCTCCGAGGCGGCACCCGACGACGTCTTCGTGCTCGTGGCCGAGCACGGAGGGGAGATCGTCAGTGCCGCGTGGATGTTCCTGTGGCCGGGACGGGACTTCGCAGGGCTGCGCGGCGGCACGACGGTGCCTGCGTGGCGGGGCCGGGGGATCTACCGCAGCCTCGTCGCCGCCCGGGCCGGGATCGCCGCGGAGCGGGGCGTGAGGTATCTGCATGTCGACGCCACCGGGGACAGCTTGCCGATACTGCGCCGTCTCGGCTTCCGCGCCGTCACCACCACGACGCCGTACGTGTGGACGCCGCCGGGCCGTTGACCGACGATCCCGACTCCCGAGGGCCGGTCAGGCGCCGACCGTTCCGTCGATGCCCTCGCGGAGGAGGTCGGCGTGCCCGTTGTGGCGTGCGTACTCGTGGATCAGGTGGAGCATCACCAGACGGAGAGAGACGTCCTCGCCCCATTTGGCCTGGTGGC
>DATMEI010000787.1:0-2215 GCA_035556995.1 Streptomyces sp. | reverse complement strand
GGCGTGACCAGGTCGGGGCAGATCTCCCCGGCGTTGCCGTGCGAGGCACGGCTGCCGACCCGGTGGCGCTCCAGGACGGTGACGCGCAGTCCGGCCTGCCGCAGGTAGTACGCCGAACACAGGCCGATCAGCCCGCCGCCGATCACCGTCACCGACTCGGTCCTGCGTTCAGTGGTCACAGTGGCCTCCCATGTGCGTCGTCCCGGTCGTCGGGGTCGTCATCGACGTTAAGCAGCCGGACGGCTCCAGGGCATCGGGCGAAGCATTCGACAGACGGCATCCTCTGTTGACGTTCTTCGTATGGTTGGTCCAACGACAGGCGGAGGCGGCCATGGCGGATCCCGGCAAGGCGCCCGTCCTGACCCCGGAGCTGGCGCAGGAGATCGCCGGTGAGACGAGCGCCATCATCGGACTGAACGTGCTCATCACCGACCGGGAGGGGACGGTGATCGGCAGCGGCGACACGGCACGGGTGGGCACGGTGCACGAGGCGTCGATCGACGTCCTGCAGACCCTGAGCGCCCGGACCCACACCGCGGAGGAAGCGGGCAGGCTCCGCGGCGTACGGCCCGGAATCACCCTGCCGATCGTGCTCGACGGGGTGCCGGTGGGCACCGTCGGTCTCACCGGGGCTCCCCGACGGGTACGGCAGTTCGGGCTCGTCGTGAAGCGGCAGACGGAGATCCTGCTGGAGGAATCGGTCCTGTTGCGCTACAGGCTGGTGCGCGAGCGGGCGCGCGAAGACCTGCTGCGGGACCTCGCGTTCTTCGACCCCGACTCGGTGGACCCCGCCGTCATCGTGGCGCGCGCCGCCGAACTGGGCGTGGACCTCCTCGTACGGAGAGCAGTGGTGCTGGTCGTCACCGCACCCCAGGACACGGCGGTCGCCCCTGCCTCCCGGCGGGGCGCGCTGCCGACCACTTCCACGCCGCTGCGGACCGTACGGGAGAGCTTCGGCGATCCGCACGACGTGGTGGCGGAGATGCGCGCGGGGCGGATCGCGGTGCTGTGCCACCTGCCCGCGGGCGCGGACTGGGCGTACGGCCTGGCCGACCGCTGCCGCGATCTGGTCCACGAACTGCGCCGCCGTCACGGGGTCATGGCCTTCGCCGGCTTCGGGGAGGCCGCTGCGGACGTGCCGGCCCTGCACGCCTCGTACACGGACGCGGACGACGCGGTGCGGATCGGGCCGAAGTCCGTGCACGGCGAGGACGTCTTCCCGGCCCGTACGCTGCGGGTCCAGCAGCTGCTGGCGAGCACCGGGCAGCATGCCCGCGCCCGGTTCAGCGGCGCCCAGTTGGGCGGGATGGCCGGGGAGCCCGCCGCCTCACCGCTGCGTTCCACCGTGGTCGCGTGGCACGAGTCCGGATTCAACCTGGTGCGTGCGGCGAAGGCGCTGCACATCCACCGCAACACCCTCCTCTACCGGCTGGACAAGATCAGCAGGCTGACGGGCAGGAACCTCCGGGAGCCGGTGGAGGCGACCGCCGTCTATCTCGCCTGCCTCGTCGACCAGCTCGGGCACGCCCCTGACCAGCAGGTATAGCGGAACCCTCCGGAAGCGTCAGTACGCATCGCACGAAAGGCAGCGCCCAGAACGCCGGGATACCGGTCACTTCGAACAGTGACGCAGGTAATGGCACTGCCTACTGTGATGGCCCTCTACCGCTCGGAGGAAGGTGAATGCCGTGGGGATTCTCGACTGGGTGCTGCTGGGGGTCTATTTCGCTCTCCTGATCGTCATCGGAGTGCAGACCATTCGGAGAGTGAAGTCCGCGGACGATTTCGCTGTCGCGGGAAACCGGATCATCTGGCCGGTCTTCTTCGGCAGTCTCGCGGCGTCGTTCCTCGGCGGCGGTGCGTCGCTGGGCATGGCCGGGAAGGCTTTCTCCGACGGTTACGTCTACATGTTCGCGTTCTTCGGATACGCCGTCAGTTTTCTTCTGGTGGGCCTGTTCGTGGCACCGCGCCTCAAGCGCTACACCGGTGCCCACACCGTCGGCGACGTCATGGACGAGCACTACGGCAAATCGGGCCGACTGCTGACCGGCATCATGTCCATCCTGCTGTGCGCCGGGATTCTCGGCGCACAGGCGCTGGCGATCGGCACCGTGGTCAACGCCACGCTCGACCTGCCACAGGGACCGTCGATCGTGGTCGGCATGGGGGTCGTGGTCCTCTACTCGTCGTTCGGCGGTGCCTGGGCCGTCATCCA
>DATMEI010000786.1:0-3073 GCA_035556995.1 Streptomyces sp. | reverse complement strand
GTACGCCTCCGAAGGGCACCGCCCCGACGCCGTACTGTCGCGCGCCTCGCGGTTCCTGTACGGGATGACGTCCGACGAGGAGGCCGCCGACCTGCGCTTCGCGACCTGCCTGTACGTGGAGGTCGACCCCGCGACCGGCGTACTGGACATCGCCCGCGCCGGGCACCCGGACCCGGCGCTGTGGCTGTCCGACGGCACCATGCTGATCCGGCCCACGGCGGGCGGGCTTCCGCTCGGCCTCGATCCCGGCACCGAGTACCCGACGACGCGGCTGGTCCTGGAGCCCGGCGAGACGCTGCTGGTGTGCACGGACGGGCTGATCGAGACCGGTGGGCACACCATCGACACCGGGTGGCGCCGCATCCGGCAGATCGCCGAGGAAGAGTCCGAGGAAGACCGGGGGCCGGAGGACCTCGAGCGGTTCGCGGACGCCCTGGTCCGCTCCGCGCACAGCCCGCTCTCCGGTGAGGCGGCGGGACCGCTCGCCGACCGGCGCGAGGACGACATCGCGCTGCTGCTGCTCTCCCTGGATCCCGTCTACGCCGCCGAGAGGGCCGTGGCGGCGGAAGGCGTCTCCAGGCGTACGACGCTGGCCGTCGCCCAGGCCGAGCCGGAACGTATCGGCGAAGCGCGGCACCAGCTGCAGGGCATGCTCTTCGACTGGGTCAACGAGGACCAGATCGACGCCGGGGTGCTGATGCTCTCGGAGATGCTCACGAACGTCCTGCAGCACACGGAAGGCGACGCCAGGGTGGTCGCCGAGTGCAGTGGAACACGTGGGGCCCGGCTGCTGCGCGTCGAGGTCGCCGACACCAGCGACGCTCTCCCGCACCGCCGCACACCCGGCGAACTGGCCTCGTCGGGCCGCGGGTTGGTGATGATGGAGATGCTGGCGGGAGCGTGGGGGGTGGACCCTCGGGGCGAGGGCAAGTCCATCTGGTTCGAGATGCACGAGGACGCCCCGGCACCGGACTGGTCCTGAGCGGGCGGCACGTGCAGTGCCCGCGTCACGGGCCGTCACGGCGACACGGCACCTGAGCGCGCGGGCCCGACTCGGTCCGGGCGTACGGCAGTTGACAGGAGCTGAGCTCGGCGCCCGGCTTCAGCCGTACATACGGCGCATCGCGAAGTCCACCATCTCCTCGACCGCCTTCGCGTCGAAGACCACCCGGTGATCACCCTCCATGTCCAGCACGAAGCCGTAGCCGGAAGGAAGCAGGTCCAGGACCTCGGCGCCCGTGATCACGAAGTACCGGGACTCCTTGCCGGCGTAGCGGCGCAGCTCCTTGAGCGTGGAGAACATCGGGATGACCGGCTGCTGTGTGTCGTGCAGCGCCAGGAAGCCGGGGGTCTCGCCACGCGGGCAGTAGACCTTGGAGGTCGAGAAGATCGACTGGAAGTCCTCGGAGGTGAGGGTGCCGGTCGTGAACGCCCGCACCGTCTCGCGGAGCGAGGGCGGCGACGGTTCGGGGTAGAGCGGCTGCCCGTTGCCGGGCTGCCCCTGCTGCCCGTAGGGGGGTGGGGCCGCCTGGTGGGCTGCGTACTGCTGCTGGCCGGCCTGCTGGTGGCCGTACTGCTGCCCGGCATGCGGGTAGCCCTGCCCCGCGGACGCGGTCTGGTCGTAGCCGTACATGGAAGAAAGAGTAACGAGTCACAGATAGGCGGTTAGGGCTTGCATCTTATTACCGACGGGTAGCATCATCGTGTGTAGACAGAGCTGACTACTTGTCCATCCAGTGAGACCACACGGAGCCGTTGCCATGGGGCACTACAAGTCGAATCTCCGCGACATCGAGTTCAACCTCTTCGAGGTGCTCGATCGCGACACGGTGTACGGCACCGGACCGTTCGCGGAGATGGACGTGGAAACCGCGAAGAGCGTGCTGTCGGAGATCGCACGTCTCGCGGAGAACGAACTCGCCGAGTCCTACGAGGACTCGGACCGCAACCCGCCCGTCTTCGACCCGGAGACCAACACCGCGCCCGTCCCGGCGTCGTTCAGGAAGAGCTACCAGGCCTACATGGACGCCGAGTGGTGGCGTCTGGGCATCCCGGAGCAGATCGGCGGCACCACCGCGCCGCGGTCGCTGCTGTGGGGCTTCGCCGAGTCCATTCTCGGCTCCAACCCCGCGGTGTGGATGTACGCCTCGGGCCCGGCCTTCGCCGGTGTCATCCACGAGGAGGGCACCGAAGAGCAGCTGAAGATCGCCCAGTTGATGGCCGACAAGCAGTGGGGCTCCACCATGGTGCTCACCGAGCCGGACGCCGGCTCGGACGTCGGCGCCGGTCGCACCAAGGCCGTGCAGCAGGACGACGGCACCTGGCACATCGAGGGCGTGAAGCGCTTCATCACCTCCGGTGAGCACGACATGTCCGAGAACATCGTGCACTTCGTCCTCGCCCGCCCCGAGGGCCACGGCCCCGGCACCAAGGGCCTCTCGCTCTTCGTCGTGCCGAAGTACGACTTCGACTGGGAGACCGGCGAACTCGGCGAGCGCAACGGCGTCTACGCCACCAACGTCGAGCACAAGATGGGCCTCAAGGCCTCCAACACCTGCGAGTTGACCTTCGGCGCCAACGCACCCGCCAAGGGCTGGCTGCTCGGTGAGAAGCACGACGGCATCCGCCAGATGTTCAAGATCATCGAGTTCGCGCGGATGATGGTCGGCACGAAGGCCATCGCGACGCTCTCCACGGGCTACCTCAACGCCCTGGAGTACGCCAAGGAGCGCGTACAGGGCGCCGACCTTGCGCAGTTCACCGACAAGACCGCGCCGCGCGTCACCATCACCCACCACCCCGACGTACGCCGCTCGCTGATGACGCAGAAGGCGTACGCGGAGGGCATGCGCTCGCTCGTCCTCTACACCGCCTCGGTGCAGGACGAGATCATGGTCAAGGAGTTCCGCGGGGAGGACGCCTCGTCCGCGCAGCGCCTCAACGACCTGCTCCTGCCGATCGTGAAGGGCTACGGCTCGGAGAAGTCCTACGAGCAGCTCGCACAGTCGCTGCAGACCCTGGGCGGCTCCGGCTACCTGCAGGAATACCCGATCGAGCAGTACATCCGGGACGC
>DATMEI010000785.1:0-5043 GCA_035556995.1 Streptomyces sp. | reverse complement strand
GAGCTGGTGCTGGGCCGGGCGGTGGTGATCGCCTGGCCGTTCGACCACTGGAGCAAGTTGGAGGATTCCGGAGCGTACTCCTCGGTTCCGCAAGCCCAAGGCGCTCCGACGGCGGCGCAGGCCGCCGGGGACAACCGAGTGACGCAATTTCCGATCCCTGCGGAACTCCCGCTCGTTATGGGAGTGGTGGGCCTGTCCCGGCTGTCGGGCAGGCGGCAGTGGATTGTGAGGAGTGATTGTGGGGGACTTGGCGGTCGGCGCTCGTTCCGGTTCTGGCGAGGACGAGGGCGAAGGTGGAACGGAAGACAAGCGTCCTGACGCACCCGTTTCCGGACCTGAGGAACAGACTGCGGCGCGCGATGCGCCGTCGACCGCGGAGAAAGGCAGTGACATCAGCGTGAGCGCGGGTGCGGAAGACGGCACCAGAAGTGAGCACGGACGCACGAGCAGGCGCGGGCACCAGCGGTCCTTTCTGAGGGAACTGCCTTTGCTGATCGGCATTGCGCTGGTTCTGGCGCTGTTGATCAAGACGTTCCTGGTCCAGGCGTTCTCGATCCCGTCGAACTCGATGCAGAACACGCTGCAGGTCGGGGATCGCGTGCTGGTCGACAAGCTGACCCCGTGGTTCGGCTCGGAGCCGGAGCGTGGAGAGATCGTCGTCTTCCATGACCCGGGCGGCTGGCTGAACGAGTCGCCGGTGCCCGAGCCGTCCGGTGTCGGCGGCGCGGTGCAGGAGGCGCTGAGCTTCATCGGGCTGATGCCGTCCGCGGCGGAACAGGACCTGATCAAGCGTGTCATCGCAGTCGGCGGTGACACGGTGGCGTGCAAGCGTGGCGGTCCGGTCGAGGTCAACGGCAAGGCACTGGACGAGCCGTACCTCTTCCCGGGGAACACCGCGTGCGACGAGAAGCCCTTCGGGCCCGTCAAGGTGCCCGAGGGACGGCTGTGGATGATGGGCGACCATCGCCAGGACTCTCTCGACTCGCGTTTCCACCAGAAGCTGGCGGGCGGCACCGTCCCCGTCGACCAGGTCGTCGGCCGTGCGGTCGTCGTCGCCTGGCCGCTTACACGATGGTCCGCTCTGCCGGTGCCGGACACCTTCGATCAGAAGGGACTGTCGGCCAAGGCCGCGCAGAGCGCCCCGGCGGTCCTCGGCGTGGCAGGCGCTGTGCCGTTCATTCTGTGGCGGCGCAAGAGGCGGCTTGCCGATGCGATCAACCAAGCATCGGTCAAGGCCTGACCTCCCCCGTACCTGGAGTCTCGTACCACGGGTAAGGTGCGCCCAGATCGATGCGGCGAGCTGACCGGGAGTGCGGTAATGGGCATGGCTGTACGTACTGACACAAGTCGCGGTCGCCTCGGGCACGTGCTTTCGGGCCTGGCGGTGGCGGCCGGCTGTCTGCTCTTCCTGGGAGCCTTCGCCTGGGGTGCGGTGCTGTACCAGCCCTACACGGTGCCGACGAATTCGATGGACCCCACCGTCAAGGCGGGCGACCGGGTCCTGGCGGAGCGGATAGACGGCGACGACGTGCGCCGCGGTGACGTCGTCGTCTTCCGTGACTCCGTCTGGGGTTCGGTGCCGATGGTCAAGCGCGTTGTGGGAACCGGCGGTGACAAGGTCGTCTGCTGCAACAAGCAGGGCCGGCTCTCCGTCAACGGCAAGACCCTCGAAGAGCCGTACCTGAAGACCACGGGGCCGGACTCCCAGCCCCCGTTCAAGGCGACGAAGGTGCCTGAGGGCAGGCTCTTCATGCTCGGCGATCACCGCATGGATTCCGTGGACTCCCGCGTTCACATGGAGGACGGTGATCACGGTGCCGTGCCCCGCTCCGCCGTGAATGCGCGCGTCGACGCTGTCGCCTGGCCGATGAGCGGGCTCGGCATGCTGACGGAGCCCGTGGGCTTCTCATCGCTGCCGGGCGGGACGTCGGACCCGGGGCCGCTGGAACCTCTTGTCGTCTCGATCATCGTGGGCGCGCTGCTGATCCTGGGCGGCGCAGCGCACGGCCCGATCGCGCGGCGGGCCGGACGGGGCGCTCGCAGCTGACGCACAATGGGGGGACGCACGGCTGAAGGGGAACACGCCATGAGCGCCGAGGACCTCGAAAAGTACGAGACCGAGATGGAGCTGAAGCTCTACAGGGAGTACCGGGACGTCGTCGGTCTGTTCAAGTACGTGATCGAGACCGAGCGGCGTTTCTACCTCACCAACGACTACGAGATGCAGGTGCACTCGGTGCAGGGTGAGGTCTTCTTCGAGGTGTCGATGGCCGATGCATGGGTGTGGGACATGTACCGGCCTGCTCGGTTCGTCAAGCAGGTACGGGTGCTGACCTTCAAGGACGTGAACATCGAGGAGCTGAACAAGAGCGAACTCGATCTGCCGGAGGGCTCCGGCTTCAAGAGCTGAGCAGCCCTCCACCTCTCCGCTCCTCCGGCCATCGCCTCTCACCCGCAAGAGTGAGGGGCTTTTCCACAGCCCGGTGGTTGTCCCCAGAAATCCGCCATGATCTTTTGACTTCCCCCGTTTCCGTCACAGTCGGTGACGGAGGTGGTGCGGATGAGCGCCCGTCAAGCACTCGGCCGGTACGGCGAGGATGTGGCAGCCCGACGGCTGCGTGAAGCGGGAATGGCGGTGCTGGATCGCAACTGGCGCTGCGCCGAGGGCGAGCTGGACATCGTCGCGCGGGACAGGGACGCCCTGGTGATCTGCGAGGTCAAGACGCGGCGTACGGGACGGGGCGGTGGGACCTTCGAACACCCGATGGCCGCCGTCACCCCTGCGAAGTCCGCGAGGCTGCGGCGGCTGGCGTCCCGCTGGCTGACCGAACGCTGGCTGCCGCGGTACGGACAGCCGCCGCGCGGAGGTGTGCGCATCGACCTGGTCGGGGTGATGCTGCCCGACAGGGGAGCCCCGCTGGTGCAGCACGCACGAGGGGTGGCCTGATGGGGTTCGCCCGCACGTGCTCGGTTGCCCTGGTCGGCGTTGAAGGAGTCGTCGTCGAGGTCCAGGCCGATCTGGAACCGGGGGTCGCGACCTTCACCCTCGTCGGACTGCCCGACAAGAGCCTGAGCGAGAGCCGGGACCGTGTACGCGCCGCTGTCGTCAACGCAGGCGCGGACTGGCCGCAGAAGAAGCTCACCGTCGGACTGAGCCCCGCGGCAGTGCCCAAGAGCGGCAGCGGGTTCGATCTGGCGGTGGCCTGCGCGGTGCTGGGTGCGGCGGAGCGTATCGATCCTCGGACCATGACCGATCTGATGATGATCGGTGAACTGGGTCTCGACGGGCGAGTGCGTCCGGTGCGCGGGGTGCTGCCCGCGGTACTGGCCGCCGCGGATGCGGGCTGCCGGCAGGTTGTGGTGCCCGAAGAGACCGTGCCCGAGGCGTCCTTGGTACCTGACGTATCCGTCCTGGGCGTGCGGAGCCTGGGGCAACTGATCGCGCTGCTCAATGACGAACCGGTGCCGGAGGAGGAGACCGGCCCTCTCGCGGAGGGCCCTCCCCCGCGGGAACGTGGCCCGGTCGCATTCCCGGCGGGGCTGGACGTTCCAGGCAGTGGGTGGGGACGAGGTATCGGAGGCCCGGGGGAGAGGCGGGTGGACATGGCTGACGTCGCCGGGCAGAGCAGCGCCCGCAGGGCACTGGAGGTGGCGGCGGCAGGGCGGCACCACATCTTCTTCAAGGGGCCGCCGGGTGCCGGCAAGACGATGCTCGCCGAGCGACTGCCGGGGCTGCTGCCGCCGCTGACCTCGCAGCAGTCGCTGGAGGTGACGGCCGTGCACTCGGTGGCCGGTGCGCTGCCTCCCGGTCAGCCGCTGCTCACGCGCTCGCCGTACTGCGCACCACACCACTCGGCCACCATGGCCTCGCTGATCGGGGGCGGTTCGGGGCTGCCACGGCCGGGAGCGGTCTCCTTGGCTCACCACGGTGTGCTGTTTCTGGACGAGGCTGCCGAATGCGGCGGCCGGGTGCTCGACGCGATGAGGCAGCCGCTGGAGTCGGGCCATGTCGTGGTCGCGCGGGCCTCCGGGGTGATGCGGATGCCCGCCCGGTTCCTCCTCGTACTCGCGGCCAACCCGTGCCCGTGCGGCCGGCACGGGATGAAGGCCGGAGGGTGCGAGTGCCGGCCCTCGTCCATCAGGCGCTACAGAGCGAGGCTGTCGGGTCCGCTGATGGACCGCGTCGACCTGCGGGTACCCGTGAATCCGCTCTCCCGTTCGGAGCTCGCCGGGCTGCATGGGGCCGCCGAGACCACAGCGGAGATCGCGCAGCGTGTGCTGGCCGCGCGCGAACGTGCTGCCGAGCGGTATGCGGAGACTCCCTGGGTGGCCAACAGCGATGTCCCAGGTCATGAACTGCGCACACGCTGGCCAGCCGAGCCCGGTGCGCTCGGCAGGGCCGAGGAGGAGATGGAGCACGGGCTGCTGACGGCCCGCGGACTGGACCGCGTTCTGCGGGTCGCGTGGACGGTCGCCGACCTGGCGGGGCACGACCGTCCGACGGCGCAGGACGTCGACTGCGCACTGGAACTCCGTACCGGGATCAGACGCGGCACCGCGCTGACCGCACCACGCCGGGAGCCCGTACCGCGTCCGCTGTCCGTCCCGCCGTCCCCGATGCCCGTAGAGCCCGGGGCAGCCTCATGAGCGTCGAGGGGAGCCGACTGACGGTCGCCGACGCGGTGGGAGAGGGGGACCTCGGGGAGGACGAGCAGTGCGACACGGACACGGCGGAGCGGCTCGCTCGCATCGCCCTCACCCGGATCGTCGAGCCCGGCGACGAGACGGCGGGGAGGTGGCTGCGCGCATACGGCGCGCAGGAGGTGCTGGCTGCACTGCGGGGCAACGGGGAACCGCTGCCCGGTGTCACCGCGCAACGCTGGGTCGGACTGCGATCCCGTACGCAAAGAGCTTGTCCTGAGGCGGACTTGGCAGCTGTCGAAGCCGTGGGAGGCCGGTTCTTGTGCCCCGGCGACCGCGAATGGCCCGGTCAGCTGGATGCCCTGGGAGTGACCAGACCCATCGGGTTGTGGGTGCGTGGTG
>DATMEI010000784.1:0-4408 GCA_035556995.1 Streptomyces sp. | reverse complement strand
GCGACTCGAAGAGCGCGTCGCCCTCGGACGCCGTGTCCAGTGATCCCGAGGGCGCCGCGCAGCTGCTCTCCGAATGCGAGCTGCTGCGGGACCACGCAGAGCGCGCGGGGGTCGAACTCGATGACACGGCGGAGTCGTTGTCCGCCCTGGATCAGCTGCTGCCGCGATGGCGGGAGGACCCGGAGGTCTCACCCTGGCTCGGCAGCGACGCCGGTCTCTATCTGGGCACCGTCATCGTCCGTACGGTGCCGGGTGCCGGCTGGCAGCTGCGGCAGGACGGACAGCCGGTGGTGCGGCTGCCTTCGGGCAGAGAGCTGGACGTCCTGGAGGAAGGGGCCTCCTGGGCGGAGACGGGCACGCCGGAGCTGTCGCAGCTGTACGCGGAGTTCTCCGAGCGCTAGGGGGTGTTTCCTGGATGGCCGTGGATCAGGCCGCGGCGCCTGGTGCCGTGCATCGCAAGGCGGAGGATCGTCCTCGTACTGGGCGTACTTGGATGATTCCGACAACGCAGCGAGGTGCGGTGCGAGGCGTCGCGGGCCCGCGGGGATCCGGGAAACGCCCCCTAGCTCTTCGAGGTGGGGGCCGGGGTGGTGGCGGCTCGGGTGACGTCCGCGACCAGCTCGACGACGTCCGGCCCGTACGCCTGGGAGTTGACCACCCTCAGCAGTACGCAGAAGTCTCCGCTCGTCCCGTACTTGCGCATCAGGCGCGTGTGGTGACGCGCCAGATAGCGGGCCGCGGCCTGGTTGGTGATCGAGCGCTGGCCGCAGAAGAGGAAGACGGGACGGGTGTCGTTCTGCCCGGCCGTGAGGCGTGCGAGCAGCACATGCTCACGGGTGCCGCTCTCCATGAGGTGACGCTCGCCGCCGATGGTGAAGGCGCCTTGGTCCGGGCCCCGTTCCGGGTCGGTGTTGACGGCGATGCCCGGCAGCAGCGACTGCAGGTGGGCGGCCGTCCGCCGGTTGGAGACGGGTCCGCCGATGCAGAACTCGGTGCGTTCGCCGAAGCCCTGCTGTGTCATGTCGTGGGGTATGACGTCCGCGTTCGCTCCGCAGTCCTTGATCAGTGCGGACAGCTCCAGCAGCGCGAAGACGTCGTTGCGGGCGACCGACCACTCGCTGGTCGCCGCGTCGCGGTTGACCACGAGCAGGCACTCGGAGTGGTCGGGAAGGCCGAAGAAGCGCTGCTTGCGCCGGAGTCTGCGCTGCCACAGATGCGTGCGCGCGAACCAGCCCACAGCGGTCGTGATGCCCGCGGCGAGCACGCCCAGCACGATCTCCTGAAGGTTGTCCGTCATGGGGCGGCAGCGTACATCCGCAACCGGACGGGTCGTACGGGCAATTCGCGGGGGAACCGAGTCCGTGCCGGTGCTGACGTGTGCACGTCGGCGGGCTAGTGTCTCCTGACCGAACAGGGCCCTCTGCAGGCAGACGGCGCCTGTTCGTCAGGCAGACCCCAGTCTGCGCTGGCCAATCCCGTCAGGAGGTCCCCATGCGGCGCATGACCAACCGCCGTTCCGCCAGACTGCTCGCCCTGATCACCGCCACGGCGGCCATCGGCACGGTGGGTGCCGTCCTGGCGCCGGCCGGAGCGGGGACGGCGCAAGACGCCGCACAGCCGAAGAAGGAGTCCCTCGCGGTCGGTCACGGCGGGGCCGTCTCCAGCGTGGACCCCGACGCTTCCGCCGCGGGCATCAAGGTGCTCAAGCAGGGCGGCAACGCCGTCGACGCAGCTGTCGCCACCGCCGCCGCGCTCGGCGTCACCGAGCCGTACTCGGCCGGCGTCGGCGGGGGCGGCTACTTCGTCTCCTACGACGCGGCCAGCGGCAAGGTCCGTACGCTCGACGGCCGTGAGACGGCGCCGATGAGCGCGGACGAGAAGCTGTTCCAGGAGGACGGCAAGGCGCTCCCCTTCGACGAGGTCGTCACCAGCGGACTGAGCGTGGGAACCCCCGGCACCCCCGCCACGTGGGAGAAGGCCCTGGACAAGTGGGGCACCAAGTCGCTGGGCAAGGTGCTCACGCCCGCCGAGCGCCTCGCGAGCAAGGGCTTCACGGTGGACGAGACCTTCCGCCAGCAGACCGCCGACAACGAGGAACGCTTCCGCAACTTCCCCGACACCGTCGACCTGTTCATGCCGGGCGGCAAGCTGCCGAAGGTCGGCTCCACGATGCGCAACGCGGACCTGGCGCGTACGTACGAGACCATGGGCCGCGAGGGCGCCGGCGCGCTCTACAAGGGTCCCGTGGCCGACGACATCGTCGAGACCGTGCAGAAGCCGCCCGTGGATCCGGACTCGGAGAAGAAGATCCGCAGCGGAGACCTCACGCAGAAGGACCTGGGCGCCTACGAGGTCAAGAAGCAGGCGCCTTCGCACACCGGCTACCGCGGCCGGGACGTGTACGGCATGGCGCCCTCCTCGTCCGGCGGTACGACCGTGGGCGAGGCGCTGAACATCCTCGAGCGGGGCGACCTGAGCAAGCTCAGCAAGAAGAAGCTGCTGCACCGCTACATCGAGGCCAGCCGCGTCGCCTTCGCCGACCGCGGGCGCTGGGTCGGCGACCCGGCGGCTGAGGACGTACCGACGAAGGAGCTGCTCTCGCAGCGCTTCGCCGACTCGCGCGCCTGCCTGATCAAGGACGACAAGGTGCTCAAGAGCCCGGTGGCGCCGGGCGATCCGCGCGATCCGTCCGACTGCGGCTCCGGTGACAAGGCCACGAAGACGACGTACGAGGGTGAGAGCACCACGCACCTGACGGCAGCCGACAAGTGGGGCAACGTCGTCGCCTACACCCTCACCATCGAGCAGACCGGCGGCAGCGGCATCACCGTGCCCGGCCGTGGCTTCCTGCTCAACAACGAGCTGACCGACTTCTCCTTCGAGCCGGCCGACCCGGACGTGCACGACCCGAACCTTCCGGGACCGGGCAAGCGGCCCCGCTCGTCGATGTCCCCGACGATCGTGCTCGACGACGGCAAGCCCGCCTTCGCTCTCGGCTCACCGGGCGGCGCCACGATCATCACGACCGTGCTGCAGACCATGATCAACCACGTGGACCGCGGCATGTCTCTGCACAAGGCGCTCAACGCTCCGCGCGCCAGCCAGCGCAACGCGGCCAAGACCGAGATCGAGCCGAAGTTGTTCAACAGCGACGTCAGGCCCGAACTGGAGGATCTGGGGCACTCGTTCACCGAGATTCCCGAACTCGGGGCGGCGACCGCGGTGCAGCCGCTGCCGGACGGACGCTGGCTCGCGGCGGCCGAGAAGGAACGGCGGGGTGGCGGCTCGGCGATGGTGGTTCGGCCGGCGCGCTGAGCAGGAGGTGTTCCGGGCGTGTGAGCCGGGCGGAAAACTGTCCGTAGCGCCGCTGTAACAGCTGCCGTAACACGGCGGGTGTGCAATGCGGGGCATGGCAGATCTGCCCGCGCCGGCCACCGCCCGGCAAACCCCCGGCGAAGTACGCGTGTACGCCTCCGAACTGCTCCGGCTGACAAGCCGGCTCGACCCGGACGACGGCTGGTACGCGCTCTTCGCGACGCACGACCCCGACGGGCTGAGCGACTGCCTGGCGGGCCGGGAGATACCGCCCTGGGATGTGGTGGCCTCGCTGCTCCAGGACGTGACACAGCAGTACGGGCACGCGGTGGCGGACCAGGCGGAGAGCCGCCTGCGCTCCCTGCACCAGGCGGCCGTGGCCGCGTACGACGCACATGTGGGCGGCGGGACGGTACTTCGCGACCGTCTCGCCGCCGCGGTGCGTGAACGGGAGGAGACGGCGGCGCGAGTCCGCGAGCTGGAGTCCGCGACGGCGGGCCGGGCGGCCGACGCGGCACTCGGCACGGACCTGACGTGGGCCCGCGACTACCTCACCCGGGTCGAGGCGCGCTGCGCCGAACTGACCGCTCGGGTCGCGGTGTTGGACGCGTCGGAGCGCGAGGCGGCCCACCGCGAGGTACCCGTCGGCGGGACGCAGGCGCCCCGCAAGAAGCGGATGCGCAGCGGTGGTTCGCGTTTCGCGGGCGGCGTCGAGGACGCAGACGTGACGGGCGGCGCGCAGCCGGCACCCGTCGTCCCGCCGGGCGACGCGGAAGCGGCCGCGCCGCGCGGCGCACGGTTCGCAGGAGCGGTGGGGGGACCCGCTGCGCGGCCAACCGGGCCCGGCGCGCAGGAGCTTGCCGATGCGACAGCGCGGGCGGCGCAGGCCGTCACGCAGCTGACGCAGTTGCGCCGCGCGGACCGCGGTGGCGAGGCACACGGGCTGCTCTCCGCGGCGGCAGGCTGGTCTGCGGTGCAACTGGCCGTCCTGGTGGGGGAGTTGCAGCAGTCGGGGCTGGGCGCCGACGCGGGAACGCTGCTGTGGGAGGCGGCTACGCTGCCCGCCGCCGAGTTCGCCGCCGCGGTGGGCGCG
>DATMEI010000783.1:0-16092 GCA_035556995.1 Streptomyces sp. | reverse complement strand
GGGAGAGGAGGGCAAGCACCTGGCGAAGCTCGGCAAGGAGTTCAACAAGAAGCACTCCAACATCACCGTCAAGGTCACGCCCGTCGGCTGGGACGTCGTACACCAGAAGCTGGTCTCGGCAGTCGCCGCCGGAGAGCTTCCCGACATGGCCCAGATGGGCAGCACCATGATGGGCGAGTTCATCGAGCTCGACGCCCTGGAGCCGGTCGACGAGAAGACCTTCAAGAAGGACGACTTCTTCCCGGCCGCCTGGGAGGGAGGCGTCAAGGAAGGCAAGGCCTACGCAGTCCCCTGGTACGTCGACGCCCGCGGGCTGTACTACCGCACCGACCTGGCGAAGAAGGCCGGCGTCGAGAAGCCCCCGGCCACATGGAAGGACCTGCGGGCGCTCGCCAAGGCATACCAGGACAAGGGCGGCACGGAGTGGGGCATTTACAACCAGCCCGCCAACATAGGCACCTGGCAGACGTGGCTGGGCTTCCTCTACTCGGCGGGCGGCACGCTGATCGACGACTCCGGCAAGCCCGCTCTCGACTCCCCCGAGTCGGTCGAGGCGCTGACCGAGTACGCGCACTACTTCGACAAGGGCCTGTCGAAGAAGAGCTCGCCGCCCGACTACGACGTCGTGAAGGACTTCGGCTCCGACGCCGTGCCGATGTTCATCTCCGGTCCCTGGATCGTGAACAACATCAAGGAACAGCAGCCGCAGGTCGCGGACAAGTACGCCACCGCCCCGCTCCCCGCGGGCAAGTCCAGCACCTCCTGGCTGGGCGGCTCCAGCCTCGTCTCCTTCAAGGACAGCGAGCACAAGGCCGCAGCGAAGGAGTTCACGAAGTGGCTCACCGGCACGAAGCAGCAGGCCGCCTGGTACGAGATGGCCAAGTCGCTGCCGGCCAACGAGTCCGCCTGGGACGAGCCGCAGCTGAAGAAGGCGCCCGAGCAGCTGGACGCGTTCGAGAAGGGGCTCAAGACCGCCGAGACGGTGCCGCCCCTCGCCAAGTGGGATGAGTTCTCCGCCAAGATCGACGAGGGATTGGCGCGCATCTCCCAGAAGGGCGAGTCCCCGGAGAAGGCCGCTGCCTGGATGCAGAAGGCGACCAAGGGCCTGGTGGACTGACCGAATGACCACCACCACGCCCTTCCGGCGGGGGAACCCGGGCCGCACCGCGAAGGTGCGGCCCGGGGCCGGGCCGGGGAAGGGCGGCAGGCCGCCCCGCCGCCGGGACCGGCTCAGCATGCAGAACGTCCCCGGCTGGATGTTCTCCATGCCCTTCCTGGCGCTGTTCCTGACGTTCATGGCCGTGCCCATCGTCGCCACGCTCGTCATGAGCTTCACCGACTTCGGGCTGCGGAACGTCGCGGACCCGCTGTCCACCGAGTTCATCGGCATCGAGAACTACGCCAAGCTCTTCGAGGACGAGCGGTTCCTGACGTCGCTGTTCAACACCGGCTACTTCGTCGTCCTCGGTGTGCCCCTGACCGTCGGCGCCGGCCTGTTCGCGGCCGTACTGCTCAACTCCGGCATCGGGCGGATGCGTACCGTCTTCCGCGTCGGCTTCTACGCTCCCGTCGTCACCAGCATCGTCGCCGTGGCCGTGGTGTGGCGCTTCGTCCTGGACCCGGCGGACGGTCTCATCGCGCAGCTGGCCGGCGAAGTCGGCCTGACCTCACCGGACTTCCTCGGTTCGAAGGCCCTCGCCATGCCGTCGCTGATCGTGATGGCCGTCTGGCGCAACATGGGCACCGCGATGGTCCTCTTCCTCGCCGGGCTGCAGAGCATCCCCGTCGAGGTACGGGAGGCGGCGCGGCTCGACGGGGCGAGCATGTGGCAGGAGTTCCGCAGGATCACGGTTCCGCTGCTGCGGCCGACGATGCTCTACGTCTGCGTGATGACGAGCATCGGATTCCTCAACGTCTTCGAAGAACCCTTCGTGATGACGGAGGGCGGCCCCGACAACAGCACGCTGACCGTCTCGCTCGACATGTACCGCGAGGGCTTCAGCTACTTCCACATGGGCTACGCCAGCGCCATGGCGTACGTGCTCTTCACCGTCATCCTCGCGATCACCCTGCTCCAGCTCCGCCTGCTGAAGGACAAGACGAAATGACCGCCCAGGCAACGGAATCGGCGCCCCGCCGGCAGAAGGGCGAGGCCTCGCGCAGGAGGCTCCTGCTGGCCGCTCTGTGGACCGGCATGACCGTGATGATCGCGCCGTTCCTGTGGATGGCTCTGTCCTCCTTCAAGTCGGAGCAGGACCTGGGCGCGACCCCCACGGTGTGGATTCCGCGCGAGTGGACGCTCGTCCACTTCGAGAAGCTCATCGAACTGCTCGACATGGGCTCCCACTTCTTCAACTCGACGCTGGTCGCCACGCTGGTCACGGTCTGCAACCTCGTCTTCTGCTCCATGCTCGGCTACGCGCTGGCGAAGCTGAACTTCGCCGGCAAGCGGTCGGTGTTCGCGCTTGTGCTGGGCGCGCTGATGGTGCCGGGCAATCTGATGCTGATGCCGATGTTCGTGATGGTCAGCAAGATGGGGCTCATCGACTCCTACGCGGCGCTCGTCCTGCCGTTCGCGGCCGGTGCCTTCGGGGTCTTCCTGATGCGCCAGTTCATGACGGCCATTCCGGACGAGCTGCTGGAGGCGGCACGCATCGACGGTGCGGGCGAGTGGTTCATCTTCTGGCGGATCGCGATGCCGCTGGTCAAGCCCGCGCTGGCGACGCTCGCCATCTTCACGTTCCTGCAGTCCTGGAACAACTTCCTCTGGCCGCTGGTGGCCACCAACGACCCGGACAAGTACACCCTTCCGGTGGCGCTGGCCACCTTCGCCATCGACCCCACCAAGACCAACGGCTCGAACGGCGTCCTGATGGCGGGTGCCTTCCTCGTCGTCCTGCCTGTTCTGGTGGTCTTCATCCTTCTGCAGCGCTACTTCACCCAGGGCATCGCCACGGCCGGCCTCAAGTAGGCGGCACGACAACCGACTCACCGAGCACGCGACTTACCGAGCACCACGCCGTACGCCAGACCCGTCAGAACGCACCACGCCGCGCCGTCGCCGTTCCCCTGCCTGCGGTGGGGAGACCCCACGGTGTATGCGCATCCATCGAGAGGTTGACCACACCATGACCGAGAAGAACGCCGCTCGCCTCGACTGGGAGCAGCGCATCGGCCTTCCCAGCGACCAGCCGCTGACCGGTACCGCCGACCTTCCCGCCCCGGGCGGGCTGCGCTCCGAGGACGGCACCGGTCATGTCCTGCTCGACTGGCGGCCGGTCGAGGGCGCGTTGGGATATCTGGTCCACCGCGCGGACACCGTCGACGGACCCTACGAACCCCTCGACCACCGCGGCGGCGACGTACTGGCGGTGCCCGCGCCGCCGTACGCCGACTCGCTCGTCGAAGCGGGCCGCGGCTACTGGTACAAGGTGGCTTCCTGGACGGACGCCGGCCCGGGCCCCCTCACGAGTGAGCCCGTACGAGGCTGCCCGAAGGCGCCCGGTTCGCGGCCCGCGGCCGTCACCGTCTCCGTCGACGCCTCCGCGGCTCCCGTCCAGCTCCCGCCCGTGTGGAACCGGATGATCGGCGCGGAGCATCTGTCGATGCTGATCTGGGACGAGCCCGGCCCGGGCGGCGCGGACGTCGCCAAGGAGTACGGCGACGCGCTGGGCATCATGCGTGACGAGCTCGGCGTCCGCACCGTACGGGCGCACGGCACCTTCCTGCCCGAGTGCGTGAGCGTACGGCCGGACGGTTCCTTCGACTTCTCCGGCATGGACGAGGTCTACGACCGCTTCCTGGCCACCGGCCTCAAGCCGGTCGTCGAACTCTCCTTCATGCCCGCCGAGTTGGCCCTCGATCCCGAGTACACCATCTTCGAGTACAAGGGCATCGCGTCCGTCCCCCGCAGCTGGGAGCGCTGGGGCGAGCTGTGCCGCGCGCTGACCGAGCACCTGCGCGGGCGCTACGGCGCCGACGAGGTCGCCACCTGGGAGTTCGAGGTCTGGAACGAGGCCAACCTGGAGGTGTTCTGGAACGGCACCCAGGCCCAGTACCACCTGCTCTACGAAACCGCGGTGCGAGCCGTCAAGGACGTCGACCCGCGCATCAGGGTCGGCGGCCCCGGATCCGCGGCGGCCAAGTGGGTGGGCCCGCTGCTGGAGCACTGCCGCGAGGAGGACGTGCCCATCGACTTCGTCTCCACGCACACCTACGGCAACGCACCGCTGGACTTCCGTCCCCAGACCCGTTCCTTCGCCGAGGCGACCGGAAAGCCCGAGCCGGAGATCCTGTGGACCGAGTGGGGCGTGACCCCCACCCACTTCCACCGCGTCAGCGACTCCGTCTTCTCCGCACCGTTCGTGCTGCGCGGCATGAAGAGCGCGCTGGAATCGACCGACTGCCTGGCGTACTGGGTCGCCACCGACCACTTCGAGGAGCTGGGCCGGCCGCCGAAGCTCTTCCACGGCGGCTTCGGGCTGCTGACCGTCGGCAACCTGCGCAAGCCGCGTTTCTGGGCCCTGCGGATGCTTACGCAGCTCGACGGCGGGCGCGTCCCGTCGACGGTGAGCGGGGACGGAGCCGAGGCGCTGGTCGAGTCCCTGGCCACCCGCAGCGACGACGCCTCGACGGTCGACGTCCTGTGCTGGAACGGCACGCTGGACCAGACGAAGATCGACGGCGCTCCCGCCCTGGACCGCAGCGCGACGGTCGAGGTCGGCGGCCTGGACGCGGACGCGAGTTACGCGGTGTCGCTGCGCCGTGTCGACGAGACCCACTCCAACATCAAGGCGGTCTGGGACGAACTCGACGGCGGCGACTGGCCCGACGAGCAGCAGTGGGCCCGACTGCGGGACGCCGACCGGCTGTTCGAGGAGGACCTGGAGACGGTGAAGGCCGACAGCGACGGCACCCTCTCCGTGACCTTCGACCTGCCCATGCCCGGCATCCGCACGCTGCGTCTCACCAGGGTCTGAGCACCGCTCTCCGCCCGCGCACCAACGTCCCGTCCCCGCTTCCGACTTCCCCTCTTCCGAATTGAACGAAGGAGTCGCACCACATGAAACGACGCACCGTTCTCACGGCCGGAGCAGGCGCATCGGCCGCACTCGCACTCGGCGGTACAGCCGCACCCGCCTCGGCGCGCAGCCGCAACACCACTGCGCTGCTGCACCGCTGGTTCCGTGACACCTACAGCTCGATCGAAGCCATGCACACCGACTTCGGTCTCGCCACCGACAAGGTCGACGTCAGCGGTGACAAGCCGAAGCGAAGCGTCCAGACCTCGCCCACCAACATCGGCTGCGGTATCTGGTCCACCGTCGCCGCCGCCGGTCTCGGCGTGATCAGCGACCGTACGATGCGCAAGCGCCTGGCGGGCACCGTGTCGGCCGTGGAGAAGCTGAAGACTGCGCACGGCTTCTGGCTGAACTGGTACGACGCCGACACCGGCGCCGTGCTCACCGAATGGCCCGAGACCGGCGACCCTGTGAGGCCCTTCCTCTCCTCAGTCGACAACGCCTGGCTCGTCACGGGGCTGCGCATCGCCGCCGAGGCCGACCCGGCGCTGCGTCCGCGCATCAAGAAGCTGCTCTCGAAGGCCGACTGGTCCTTCTTCTACACGCCCTTCGACGAGGACGACCCGGCGAAGAACCCCGGCCAGATCCACGGCGGCTACTGGACCGACGACGACACCTTCACCGGCCACTGGTACGGCGCGCTCAACACCGAGCCGCGCATGGCGAGTTACCTCGGCATCGCGGACGGCAGCCTCCCCGGCGAGCACTACTGGCACACCTTCCGCACGCTCGTGCCCGAGAACGAGCAGGAGCAGAAGCCGGAGGGTGAGTATGTGACGGTCGACGGCGTACGCGTCTGGCGCGGCCACTACACCCACCGCGGCCGGAAGTTGATACCCAGCTGGGGCGGCTCGATGTTCGAGGCGCTGATGGTGCCGCTCTTCGTGCCCGAGGGCGAATGGTCACCGGACTCCTGGGGCCTGACGCACAAGCGCTACATCCGCAGCCACATCGAACACGGCCTGGACGAGGAGAAGTACGGCTACTGGGGCTTCTCCCCCGCCAACATCCCCTCGGGCGGCTACAGCGAGTACGGCGTGGACGCGATCGGCATGACGGTCGACGGCTACCACTCCAAGGGTGTGGTCACACCGCACGCGTCCTTCCTGGCGATGCCCTTCGCACCCGCGGAGTCCGTCTCCAACCTGCTGAAGATCGACCGTGACTTCGGCGCGTACCACGACGGTCTGGGCTTCCGTGACTCCGTCGACGTACGCGAGGGAACGGTCAGCGACTTCATGCTGGCGCTGGACCAGGGCATGGTCGCCGCGGCGCTCGCGCAGGTGCTCAAGCCCGGTCTCCTCCAGCGCCCCTTCCGTACGGGCGGCTTCAGCCGGAACGTCCAGCCGCTGCTGGCGAAGGAGGACTTCGGAATAGCCTGATCCCGCTGCGCATCATCCGTACCGCTGGTGGCAGCGCCGGTGCAGGTGCCGGCGCTGCCCTGCCATGTCCCCGGAAGGGTCCCGTGACACCGAGCGACAAGCGTCCGAACATCGTGCTGTTCATGACCGACGATCACGCCGTCCCGGCCATCAGCGCGTACGGAAGCGTGATCAACCGGACCCCTGCGGTGGACCGGCTGGCCGCAGAGGGAATGCGCTTCGAGAACACCTTCTGCACCAACGCGATCTGCTCGCCGGCCCGCGCCACCCTGCTGACCGGGGCCTACAGCCACGTCAACGGCATGACCTCGCTCCAGGGCCCGGACCACACCTTCGACGCCACGCAGCCGAGCTTCCCCGAGATGCTTCAGGAGGCCGGCTACCAGACCGCCATCGTCGGCAAGTGGCATCTCGGCCACGGCGGCGACAGCGACCCACGGGGCTTCGACCACTGGGAGATCCTCCCCGAACACGGCGTCTACCACGATCCGGTGTTCCTCACCGCCGAAGGCGAACGCAGCTATCAGGGCTACGTCACCGACATCATCACGGACCTGGCACTGGGCTGGCTGGACAGGCGCGACCCGGACCGGCCCTTCGCCCTGCTGATCCAGCACAAGGCGCCGCACCGCTCGTTCGAGCCCGCCGAGCGCCACCGCAACCTGTACGCGCACGAGGACATCCCGGCTCCCGCGACCCTGCACGACGACTGGGACGGCCGCGCCCCTGCCGCGGCGGAGGCCCGGCTGCGGATGTCCGACCTGGAGCCGCACGACCTCAAGGAGCCCGTGCCGGAAGGCCTTTCGGAACGGGAGGAGCGGGAGTGGCGCTACCAGCGCTACATCAAGGAGTACCTGCGGGTGATCGCAAGTCTCGACGAGAACGTCGGCAGGGTCATGCACTACCTGGAGACCACCGCCCTCTCCGACGGGACCGCCGTCGCCTACACCTCCGACCACGGCTTCTTCCTCGGTGAACACGGCTGGTTCGACAAGCGGTTCATGTACGACCCGTCCCTGCGCATCCCGCTCGTCATGCGCTGGCCCGGCGTCGTCGCACCCGGTTCCGTCAACGACGACCTCGTGGCGAACGTGGACTTCGCCCCGACTCTCCTCGACCTCGCCGGAGTCGAGCCGCCGGCGCGCATGCAGGGCCGCAGCCTGCTGCCGCTGCTGCGCGGCTCCACCCCGGACGACTGGCGCACCGGGGTCTACTACCGCTACTACATGCACCTGGACGTCGACCACAACGTCCAGGCCAGCTACGGCATCCGCACCCGTACGCACAAGCTGATCCACTACCCGGGGCACGGCTCGGGGGCCTCGGGCGCGAGCGAGGAGCGGCGCGAGCCGGAGTGGGAGCTCTTCGACCTCGTGGACGATCCCGACGAACTGCACAACCGCTACAGCGACCCCGGATACGCCTCCGTCGTCGCGGAGCTGACCGGGCGCCTGGCCGATCTGCAGAAGCAGTACGGTGACACACCTGAAGGCGTGATCCTGGGGCGCTGACCTGCCGGTCCGTACACCTGCACCGGCGGGCCGTGCCCATGGACGTACCGAAGACGAAGAGGCAACCGGGGAGGGTGAGTTGGCAGGCGACGCGACCGGCGCCTCGCACCGCGGAGAACCACGCGCGTGCTGCGCGCCCGCGCGCCCGCCCTCGCCGCCCGTGGACGACGCCCGCACCGGCGGTCCCGGCGGTCCCGGTGGTCCCGGTGCAACGCCCGGAGCGCCCGTAGCGCCCGCAGCGCCGCGCAAGACCGGTGCGTGTGATCCGTACGTCCCGTACGGCGGCTGGCGCGAACAGCCCGGCGGCACCTTCCGGATGGGCTGCGAGGACGGGCCGTACCCGGCGGACGGCGAAGGGCCCGTACGTGAGGTGACGCTCACCCCCTTCGAGCTGGCGGCAACCGCCGTCACCAATGACGAGTACGCCGAATTCACCGCTGCGACAGGCCACCGCAGTGACGCCGAGCGCTTCGGCTGGTCCTTCGTCTTCGGGGGCTTTCTGCCGGCGGACTTCCCGCCCACCCGTGCCGCCGCCGCCACGCCCTGGTGGCGGCAGGTCTTCGGCGCGGACTGGCGGCGGCCGGAGGGGCCGGGATCGGAGCTGGACGGACGCCTCGACCACCCGGTGGTGCACGTGTCGCACAACGACGCGCTCGCCTACTGCACTTGGTCGGGGACGCGGCTGCCGACGGAAGCGGAGTGGGAGTACGCGGCGCGCGGCGGCCTGACGGGCATGCCGTACCCGTGGGGCGAGGAGCGCGATCCGGGCGGCGCGTACCGCATGAACGTCTGGCGGGGCTCCTTCCCGGACCGCAACACCGCAGCCGACGGATACACCGGCACCTGCCCCGTGGATGCGTTCCAGCCCAACGGCTACGGCCTCCTCAACATGACCGGGAACGTGTGGGAGTGGTGCGCGGACCGCTTCAGCGCCGACTTCCACGCGGCCGTCCACGCGGCCGTCAGCGTGTCCGACCCGCAGGGGCCGCCGGAAGGCGGGGCCCGGGTGCTGCGCGGAGGTTCGCACATGTGCCACGAGTCCTACTGTCTGCGCTACCGCACCTCTGCGCGTATGGCCAACACCCCGGACAGTTCTGCCGGGAACACCGGATTCCGCGTGGCCCGGTGACGTCCCGCGGCTGAAAGCGCCACTGCTTCACCACCTTCACCGCCGACTTCGTTACCGGCCTCTTGTATGCGCTTCCTGTAAGCGCATACAGTCGCGGCGCACAGCGCCGCCCGGTACGCCGCGAAGCCCGTTCCGAACCACCCGGAGAACGCCCCGGACCGCCCCGGAACACCCCGACCCACGACCTCACGGAGAGCCAGCCATGACGTCTCACCCGACAACTCCGCGTCGCCGCACCGTACTCGGCGGGGCCGGGGCCATCGCCGCCTCCGCGACCGGCGGCGTGAACGCCGCACAGGCCGCAGCCGCACCCGCCGCCGGCGCCCGCCGGGAGAAGACGAAGCCGAGCGTCACCTATCACCGGAAGCGGCTGTTGATCGACGGCGAGCCCGTCCTCGTCATGGCCGGCGAGATCCACTACTTCCGCCTCGAGCGTTCCGACTGGCAGTCGCGCCTCGACCTGGCCAAGGAGGCGGGCCTCAACACCATTGCCACGTACATCCCCTGGATGTGGCACGAGACGGGCGACGGCTCGATCGACGTCACCGGCAGGACGCGCAAGGAGCGCGACCTCGGGGCCTTCCTCGACCTGTGCATCGAGAACGGCTTCCACGTCATCGCACGCCCCGGCCCCTTCACCATGGCCGAACTCAAGGGCGAGGGCATCCCGCACCGCGTCCGCGAGGAGCACCCCGAGATCGTGCCGGAGGGCTGGGACGGGCAGAAGGACACCGCTCAGACCATCGACTACCTGGCGCCCGCATATCTCAAGGAGGTACGGCGCTGGTACGACGCGGTGATACCGGTGATCGCGAAGCGCGAGCACCGCAAGGGCGGCCGTCCGGGAGTCATCGCCTGCCAGCTCGACAACGAGATCGGCATGCTCAGTTGGGTCAGCAACACCCCCTCCCTCACCGACGGTGCGCTGAAGGACTTCAACAGCTGGCTGGATGAGACGTACGGCGGAAAGCTGGGCGAGCGCTACCCCTTCGCGGACAAGCCCGCCGGCGAGCGCGATGCGGCCATCCGCGCCCCCGAGGACGCCTACTCCCCCGCGCTCATGCACGACCTCGGGGCGTTCATGCGGGGCCGCTTCGCCCAATACGTGGCGGTGCTGCGCAAGTCCGCCGAGAAGAACGGCCTCGACGGCGTGCCCTTCCTGATCAACATCCACGGCACCTCGGACAGCGGCGCGAGGAAATTCCCCATCGGCATCAGCCAGTTGATGGAGACCTGGTCGGGGAAGCCGGGGATCTTCGCCGGCTCCGACTTCTACCTCGGCAGCCTCACCGTCAGGAACGTCACCGACCTCTACCTCATCAACGCCTTCACGGAGTCGGTGCAGAACGAGGACCAGCCGCTCAGCGCCCTGGAGTTCGACGCCGGGCACGCCGACTACGGCGACAACCTGGACAACCAGGAGGACGCCGAGAGCGGCGACCTGAAGACCAGGCTCTGCCTCGCCCAGGGCGTCAAAATGATCAACTACTACCTGTTCTCAGGGGGGTTCAACCCGAAGCTGGACAAGCCCGTCGGCGACGGCAACGACCGCATCGGCGTCACCGGCGAGCGCCACGGCTTCTCCGCACCCGTCGGCCCCGAGGGCAGGCGCAACCTCAGCTACGAGCCGCTGAAGGAGACCGTCCACGCCGTCAACGGAGTCGCCGGAGCGCTGGCCGGGATGGTGCCTGCGTACGACGAAGTCGCCCTGGGATTCGTCCCGGACCACTATCTGACCGAATACCACCCGCCGGGGCGCAAGAGCGTCGACGCGATCCTCGCCGACATCGAGGAGATACGCGGCTTCGGACCCAAAGGGGCGCTCTCCCGCGCGATGCTGCTGGGCGGTTTCCGCTACCGCGCGCTCGACCTCCAGTCGGCGGACCTCGAACCCGGCCGCACCCCCGTACTCGCCCTGGCGACGGGCGAGAACCTCGCAACCGGCTTGCAGCGCAAGCTCGTCCGCTATCTGAAGGCGGGCGGCAAGCTGCTGCTGTCCGGCAAGGTGCCGGTGGCCGACATGGCCGGTGAGAAGAGCACCGAACTGTCCGAAGCGCTGGGCCTGAAGCCCGGCAAGACCCTCACGGACGCCGACCGCTTCTGGCTGTCCGCCACTTCGCACGGCTGGGCAGCGCCGCGTGCCGAAACCCGCATCGGCAAGGCGCAGTTGTGCACAGCCGGCAGGGGCGAGACCGTGCTGAAGGAGCTCTCCACCGGCAAGGGCTGCGGATTCGACATCCCGGTCGGTGCGGGACGCGCCGTGGTCGTCACCACCGACTACCGCTGCGATCTGGACTTCTGGCAGCAGGCGTTGAAGGCCCTCGGCGCCTCCCCGGCGATCACGCACAGCGCGACCGACCCGGGTCTCTTCCTCCTCACCACCCGCAACTCCGAGGGCGGACGGCTGCTGCACGCCCTGAACGTCACCTCGGGGCTGGACCAGGTCTTCACCGTCTCCGAAAAGGGCAGGGCGCTCTTCGGCGGCGAGAAGCTGCGGATCCCGGGGCGCAGCGGTGCGATGCTGCCGCTCGGCCTGGAGGCGGGCGGAGGCCACATCGCGTACGCCACCGCAGAGATCACCGGCATCGGGAAGGGCAAGGTCACCTTCCGTGCGGTCGGCGGCGGCGGTACGGAGTCGGTCGTCGCCGTCGAGGGCGGTGCCCGGTGCGAGGGCGCGAAGTCCTCGCGTGAGGGGGGCCGTACGGTTCTGCGCGTACGGCGCCCGGAGTTCACCGTCCGTCTGGGCTGAGCCGCCCCGCGTGGAGCTGCGTCCAGGCCCGGTGTGTGCGGACCGGACCTGGACGCGCACCGCTCTGGGCGGCGTCTGACGAATCTCGCCTAGGCGGGCTTCTCGTCGAGTTCGCCGAGTTCGTCGGCGAGGATCAGATACATGCCGTGCGACCAGAGCAGCGGTGTCGCGTTCGCCCCCCAGCGGTCCAGCCACTCCTGTTCGCGCCCGGGCTCCAACCGCCGCCCCTCGGGGGCCTGTTCGGGCAGCAGTCCGTCGGTCGTGAACTGGCCGTCGATCCAGTGCAGCAGCTGCTGGGCCTCCCTGAGGCGTCCGGTTCGGGAGTAGTGCCAGCCGAGCAGGGCGGAGAGCACCGGCCAGCGCCCGCCGCCGTAGAAGGTGTCGGCGAGGTAGCGGTACACGCCGCCCTCGTGCAGCAGGTCGCGCTCGACCGCGGCCAGGGTCTTCTCGGCCAGTGCGCTATCCAGCAGCCCGAAGGGCGTGAGTGCGGCGAGCAGGCTCGCGTCCACGGCGTCGGGGCCGCCCATCCACTTGATGAGGTGTCCGTCGCGCACACCCTCGCGGCGCACGGCCGTTGCGATCTCGTCGGCTGCCGTACGGGCCCGGTCTGAGGTGTCCCCGTCGACCAGCCCGGCGTCGACGGCGGCCCGCAGTCCGGCTTCCAGTGAGGACAGTGTCGCCACGTGCCGCTGCCCGCTGTCCTCCTCCCACCAGTCGAAGCACGGGGTGTTCCAGGCGGCCGAGACGTATTCGCAGGCGAGCCGCGCAGCTTTCCGGTAGGGGCCGGGGTCGGCGGCGTGCCGTCGCAGGTGCGCGACGAGGAGGTGCAGCCAGGTGCCGTAGCCGTCGAGTTGGAAGTTCCACCAGCCGGTGTCGCCCTCGTCGTCGCCCTCAAGGGTGTAGCGGGCGGGCAGCCACTCGCCGGCTGCGGGCGTACCGCCGGAGCGGAGCGTCGCCACGATGTTCTCGATACGGGCAGCGCGCGAGGTCAGTACGCCGGCGCACCACTTGTGGAAGGCGCGGGCACTGCCGGCTGCGCCCGCCCGGTCGGCTCCCTCCGCGATGAACGCCCCGTCCCTGAACCAGGAGTATCCGTAGACCTCGAAGGTGGGGCAGGCGGGGTAGCCGCCGCTGGGGTGCTGGTGGCGGAGGATGACGTCCAGGGCGGCGCGACGGGTGCCGGGCGCTGCGTGTGGGCGGATCGGATCGGCAACCATCGTCGTCGACTCCCGTGTATGCGCTTTCAACAATGCCGTACAGCGTATCGGACCTGCCCCTTCGTGGAGAAGACACGTGCTCGCGTGACCGCAGGGCGCTCGGCCTGCGCGCGTGGCGCCGCCGTCTCCATACTTCCGGGTGACCTCGGCCGTACGTACCGGCGTGGCAGCGCCGCACGGTCCGGTGCACTCCTCAGGCTCTTGACGCATGGCTCGCACCTCGTCGGACACTCAGCGCAGCGCCGGCCGGGTGGGGAGGTCGGACGATGAGTACGGACGCTGAGGCGGAGCCGCATCAACGCGCACCGCACGCACCGCCGTCGGCCTCAGCTCGCCGGCTCACTCTCGGCAAGGCGTTCCTGCGCTACCTGACGACCACCGATCACAAAGTGATCGGCAACATGTATCTGGCCACCTCGTTCGTCTTCTTCCTGCTGGCAGGGCTGATGGCCATGGTGATGCGGGCCGAACTGTCGCGCCCCGGGCTCCAGGTGGTCTCGAACCAGCAGTACAACGAGCTGTTCACCACGCACGGCACGATCATGATGCTGCTGTTCGCGACTCCGACGTTCACCGGATTCGCCAACGTCGTCATGCCGCTTCAGATCGGGGCGCCGGATGTCGCCTTTCCCCGTCTGAACGCCTTCACCTACTGGGTGTTCCTCTTCGGCGGGCTGATGGTCCTCTCCGGGTTCCTGACACCCGAAGGTGCCGCGTCCTTCGGGTGGTTCGCCTACGCGCCGCTCAACAGCTCGACGTTCACGCCCGGTTCGGGCGGTGACCTGTGGACGATGGGCCTCGCCGTGGCGGGCCTGAGCACCATTCTTGGCGCCGTCAACTTCATCACCACGATCATCTGTCTCCGCGCCCCCGGCATGACCGTCTTCCGCATGCCGCTGTTCACCTGGAACGTGCTGTTCACCTCGATCCTCGCGCTGCTCGCCTTCCCGGTGCTGACCGCGGCGCTGCTGGCGCTGGAGGCGGACCGGAAGTTCGGGGCGCACATCTTCGAGGCGGGCAACGGTGGGGCCCTGCTGTGGCAGCACCTGTTCTGGTTCTTCGGGCATCCCGAGGTCTACATCGTGGCGCTGCCCTTCTTCGGTGTCGTCACCGAGATCCTTCCGGTCTTCAGCCGCAAGCCGGTCTTCGGGTACATCGGACTCATCGGCGCGACCGTCGCCATCACGGGGCTCTCGGCAGTGGTCTGGGCGCATCACATGTTCGCGACGGGCGGGGTGCTGCTGCCCTTCTTCTCGCTGATGTCGTTCCTCATCGCGGTGCCCACGGGCGTGAAGTTCTTCAACTGGATCGGAACGCTGTGGAAGGGCTCGCTGTCCTTCGAGACGCCCATGCTGTGGTCCATCGGCTTCATGGTGACGTTCCTGCTGGGCGGCATGACCGGGGTGATCATCGCTTCGCCGCCGCTGGACTTCCACCTCACCGACAGCTATTTCATCGTCGCCCACCTGCACTACGTCCTCTTCGGCACCATCGTCTTCGCGACGTTCGCGGGCTTCTACTTCTGGTGGCCGAAGATGACGGGGAAGATGCTCGACGAACGACTCGGGAAGATCCACTTCTGGACGCTCTTCGTGGGATTCCAGGGAACCTTCCTCGTCCAGCACTGGCTCGGCGAAGAGGGCATGCCGCGCCGCTACGCCGACTATCTCGCCGCCGACGGATTCACCGTCCTCAACTCGGTCTCGTCCGTCAGCGCCTTCCTCCTCGGGCTGTCCACGCTGCCGTTCCTCTACAACGTCTTCAGGACGGCGAAGCACGGCGAGCGCGTCACCGTCGACGACCCCTGGGGATGGGGCCGTTCACTGGAGTGGGCGACGTCCTGCCCGCCGCCCCGGCACAACTTCGAGGGCCTGCCGCGCATCCGGTCCGAGTCCCCCGCTTTCGACCTGCACCATCCGGAGGTCTCCTCCGGCTCGTCCAGGCCCGAAGCAGCGCATCCGGCATCCGGGCTGGAGGCGCAGCGATGAAGGTCGAGGCCCTGCTCTTCGCCGGGACGGCGGCGTTCTTCGCGGTGGTCACGACCGTCTACGCCACCTTCCATCCGGAGCCCGCGGGAACTTCCGCTCTGCTGGTGTCCTTTCTGATGTCCGCGCTCATCTCCTTCTTCCTGTGGGTGCAGCACCGGCGGCACGGCGACCGTCCACAGGACCGCGGGGACGCGGCGGTACGCGAGGGGGCCGGGCCGCTGGCCTTCTTCTCACCGCGCAGCTCCTTCCCCGTCTTCACCGCCGTGGGCACCGCGCTGGCGGGACTGGGCGTCATCTACGGGCTGTGGCTCTTCCTCATCGGCCTGGGCCTCATCGCCTCCGGCGTCGCCGGATTCGTCTTCCAGCACAACGACCGCTGACTTCGCACAACGACAGGAGAGGGAGGGCGGCACATGATGATGCCGCGGAGGAGGACGCGGTCGGGAGGGATGCCGGAGCAAAGGCCGGAGCAGGCGCCGCAGCGGACGCCGGAGCGGACGTCGGAGCGGACGTCGGAGCGGACGTCGGAGCCGGCGCCGGAGCGTACGAGGGCCGGGAGGGCCGCCAGAGGCAGCTTCGAGTATCTGGACGACCGGCTGCCCGCAGCCGAAGGGGGCTCCCTCCTCCGCAAGGCGTTTCCCGACCACTGGTCCTTCCTGCTCGGTGAACTGGCGCTCTACAGCCTGATTCTGCTGCTGCTCACCGGGACCTTCCTGACCTTCTTCTTCCATCCCGGCGAGAACGAGATCCGCTACGACGGCTCGTACCTGCCGCTGAAGGGTGTGCTGGTCACCGAGGCCTACGCCTCCACGCTGGACATCAGCTTCGACGTACGCGGCGGCCTGCTCATCCGGCAGATCCACCACTGGGCGGCGCTGGTGTTCGTCACGGCGATCGGCGTGCACATGCTGCGGGTCTTCTTCACCGGCGCCTTCCGCAAGCCCCGTGAGGTCAACTGGGTGGTGGGAGTCACCCTGTTCGTGCTGTCCGTCGCCGAGGGCTTCTGCGGCTACTCGCTCCCCGACGATCTGCTCT
>DATMEI010000782.1:0-3133 GCA_035556995.1 Streptomyces sp. | reverse complement strand
GCCCCGGTGACCGGCTGATCGTCACCGGTGATCACGGCAACGACCCGACGATCGGGCACGCCTGTCACACCCGCGAATACGTGCCGGTGCTGATCCACCGCCCGGGCGCCGCCGGGACCGAGCTCCTTCCGGACGCGGGTGGCTTGGCGGACGTCGGCGCGACAGCCGCCCGTCTCATCGGCCTCGATCCGGGCGGACTCGCGGCAGGTTCACCTCTGCCTGTCTGACCCGCGAACGGAGGTTCAGCCGAAGACGCGGTCCCGCTGGTCCGGAACGATGCCGCCGTCGTGACGGCGCACCGCGGAGAGCGAGCCGTCCTCGTTGATGTATCCGGAGGTCGCGCATGGATAGCGGTTCGCCTTGCGCGGCAGCGGCTCGATGAACATGGGATTGACGAGCCAGCGTCCGTCCGCGTTGTCGTAGGCCCGGCACATCACTTCGTCCTGGTTGCGGTTGAGGACGAGATGCGAGCCGGTGGCGTCGCGCACGAAGGTGACGTCGGTGTTGGCGTCGCCCGCACCGAGGGTGATGCGGTGTGCCTCGTCCTGGCGCTCCCAGGCCGCACCGCCCTTGATCCCGTAGATGTCCTGGTTGATCCAGCACCGCTTGCCGTCGATGTACGGGATGGTCTCGCCCTTGCTCGCGGGCTCGCCCCCGCATCCTTCGGTGCTGGTGGTGATGCGGCCGTCGCGCAGGACGCTGCGGATGGCGATGGTGTGTCCGGCGTCGATGCCGACGCCGCTCGCCCATGCCTCGGCTGCGGGTTCGACTCCCGCGGAGACGATGTACACGTCGAAGCCCGCCCGTTGGAGCGTACGGATCAGGTCCTTCTGCTGCGGGTAGTAGCGCACGTACGCGGGGACCGTGTGGGTGCCCACCTTCATCTCGCTGCCCACGGGCGCGGCGAGGCTCTCTTTCCGGCCCTTCTTCGCGTACGCCCTGACCTGGTCGGGGGTGTGCCCGGCGAACAGCTGGGCGACCCAGGCGTACTCCGGCACCGTACGACGGTGGTTCCAGTCGCCGGAGAATGCCGGATCGCCGTTCATGGTCTGCGCTTCCGTGCGGATCTCGAAGATCTCGTCGGTGCAGGCGGTGTCGCCGGCAGTGGGCAGCGGACTGCCGACGGGGACGGACGTGCCGCACGCCTTGCCGAGTGCCCGGGCGGCGGCTTTGGTGAGCCACTTGCTGGTGTCGCTCCAGCTCTCGGGCCGGAGGATCTTGTCGTGGTCGAGTGCCCAGGCGAGCGTGATGTCCGTGGTGTCGTTCTTGACGACGGTGTTGTCCCAGTCGAAGGCGGCGACCGGGCGGGAGGCGGGGGACGCGCCGCCTCGCTCCCGGTGGCCGTGGCCGCACAGGCCGCGCTCGTCGATCATCCGCTGGAGCCGGGCGCGGTTGTGGCCGTACCAGGCCGGCTTCTTCGAGAGCTGCGGGCAGTCGCCGCTCCCGGTTCGTGAGGTGGATGCGACCCCCGGGGTGCTTGTGGTGCCGGGGGCCGCCGCGGCGGGGAGTGGGGCCGCGGCCATGACGGCAGCCGCGGCGAGGCTCAGTGCAACGAGCGCGGATCTGTTACGCACAGGGCTCTCCGGTGTGGTCGGGAGATCGCGGGACGTCACTGAGGCACTGTCCGTGGCCGGGGCACCACAGGGCACCGCCTCAGTGAATGCACCGTACATCTACCACCTGGCGGGGCGTCATATGCTCGTCCCGGCCGCTCGGGCCGGCTTCAGCTCTGGCCCTGCTCCTGACGCTGGCCCTCGCGCTGAGTCCGAGCCTGAGTCTGCCCCGGCCCGTACTCTTGCCCCTGCCCCTGCCCCTGCCCCTGCCGCCTGGCACGCTCCTCGTTCAGCACAGCCTCGGGCGCCGGCCACTCCTCGGCCGTCAGCGCGAAGCGCTCGTGGTCCCGCCACTCGTCGTTGAGGAAGAGCATCCGGGGCGAGAACCCCTCGTGCCGGAAACCCAGGCGCCGGGCCATCCCTGCCGAGCGGTCGTTCTCCGGCTGAACGTTGATCTCCAGACGGTGCAGTCCGAGACCCTGCGGAGCGCTCTCGAAGCAGCGGTCGATGATCAGCCGCATACCCTCCGACATGCGCCCGGTGCCCGCGTACGGCACGTAACTGTCGTAACCGAGCGCCCCGTTGCAGAAGCGGGCGCGCACGATGTTCGCGACGTTGACGCGGCCGACCAGCCCGTCGTCCTCACTGTCGAAGATCATGAAACTGCGGAGTGCGGGCCCCTGGCGTCGCAGCAGGTCCGGAAGACCATCCGGTTCGACCGGGTTCCAGGGGCTCAGATGGTCGGCAGAGCGAAGGACCGCCTCGCGGTAGGCAGCTTCGTCGCCAGGCTGCGGGGGCCGGATGTATACGCGCATGAACGACATCATCCGCCCCCGCGCCCGATGGTTCACTTCGGGGGGAGGATGTCCTTGAACTCCTGTGGCAGTTCGAAGTTCCCCTCGTCCTGCCCCGCGTCCGTATCACCGAAGGCGCTGCCCGCACCGGCGGCCCTGCGCTCGGCGGCGGCCTGCTCCTCCTGCTTGCGCTTCATCGGGTTGCCCGACTGGCGCTTGCCCTTGGCCTTCTTCTGCTGCTTCTTCTTCTTTCCGGCGCCGCCCATTCCCGGCATGCCAGGCATTCCCGGCATACCGCCGCCCTGTGCCATGCGGGACATCATCTTGCGTGCCTCGAAGAAGCGCTCGACCAGGTTCTTCACCGCACTGACGTCCACACCGGAGCCACGGGCGATACGGGCCCGGCGCGAGCCGTTGATCATGGTGGGCTCGGCGCGCTCCGCCCGTGTCATCGACTTGATGATCGCGGCCGTACGGTCCACCTCGCGCTCGTCGAGGTCGTTGATCTGGTCCTTCATCTGGCCCATGCCGGGCATCATTCCGAGCAGCTTGGAGATCGAGCCCATCTTGCGGACCTGCTCCATCTGCGCCAGGAAGTCGTCGAGCGTGAACTCCTTGGGCCCCTTCTGCAGCTTCGCGGCCATTTTCTCGGCCTCTTGCTGGTCGAAGGTCTGCTCGGCCTTCTCGATGAGCGTGAGCATGTCGCCCATGCCGAGGATGCGGGACGCCATGCGGTCCGGGTGGAACGCGTCGAAGTCGTCCAGCTTCTCGCCGTTGGAGGCGAAC
>DATMEI010000781.1:0-2033 GCA_035556995.1 Streptomyces sp. | reverse complement strand
TCACCGGTGACCGCGACCTCTTCCAGCTGATCGACGACACCCGGGGTGTGCGGGTGCTCTATCCGGTCAAGGGCGTCGGCACCCTCGACGTCTTCGACGGCGCCGCGCTGCACACCAAGTACGGCGTGGACGGCGGAGGTTACGCCGAGCTGGCCTTGCTGCGCGGCGACCCCAGCGACGGACTGCCCGGCGTCCCCGGCGTGGGCGAGAAGACCGCCTTGAAGCTGCTGGACCGGTACGGCGACCTGGCGGGGATCATGGCCGCCGTCGACGACCCCGGGTCCGGGCTCACGCCCGCCCAGCGCAAGCGGCTGGCCGAGGCACGGCCCTACCTCGCGGTGGCGCCGAAGGTGGTCCGCGTCGCGAGCGACGTACGGCTGCCGGACTTCGATGCCGCGCTGCCCGCGCGGCCGCGTGATCCGGAAGCGCTGGGCGCGCTCGCGGAGCGGTGGGGGCTCGGCGGCTCGCTCGAGCGGCTGCTGACGGTGCTGGCCGACCGGGAGCGGTGAGCCGGCACGGCTCAAGGCCGGCCACCGGCTGAAAGGTGAGTGCAGGTGATAGGTTAGGTAACCCTAACCGCTTTAGGCGCGCACTGTTTCAGGAGTCCCACGTGGCAGACCGTACGGCCCGCAGGAAGACCCAGGTCCACCAGGCAAGCGTGCTCCACACCGAGCGGCTCACGCCCCACATGGTGCGCGTCGTCCTCGGCGGCCCCGGTCTGGAGGATTTCGCAGCGGGCGAGTTCACCGATCACTACGTCAAGCTGCTCTTCCCTGTCCCCGGCGTGGTCTATCCCGAGCCCTTCGACATCGCCGCCATCCGCGCCGACTTCCCCCGGGACCAGTGGCCCGTCACACGTACGTACACAGTGCGCTCCTGGGCCCCGTCAGCGCGTGAGCTGACCCTCGACTTCGTCGTTCACGGCGACCGGGGACTGGCCGGGCCCTGGGCTCAGCAGGCCACGCCCGGCCAGGAGATCCGCTTCCTCGGCCCGGGTGGCGCCTACGCACCCGGCCCTGACGCCGACTGGCATCTGCTGGCGGGGGACGAGAGCGCCCTGCCCGCCATCGCCACCGCGCTGGAGGCCATGCCCGCGGATACATCCGTGCGCGCCCTGATCGAGGTCGAAGGGCCGCAGGAGGAGCAGAAACTCAGCGTGCCCGACACCGCCGACGTGGTCTGGGTCCACCGTGGGGCGGCACCGGTCGGCGAACGGCTCGTCGAGGCCGTACGGGCGCTGGAGTTCCCTCCCGGGCAGGTGCATGCCTTCGTACACGGCGAGGCGGGCTTCGTGAAGGAGCTCCGCCGTCATCTTCGGCTCGAACGGGGTGTGACGCGCGAGCAGTTGTCCATCTCCGGCTACTGGCGGCAGGGTCACGACGAGGACGGCTGGCAGTCGTCGAAGAAGGAGTGGAACGCGCAGGTGGAGGCGGAGCAGGAGGGCCGCCAGGCCTGAGGCGTGAGGCGTCGCCCCCTGCACCCAGGCCGGATCAGCGCTCCAGGGGCCGGTCAGGACACTTCGCCGAGGGCACGGTGACGGGGTTGCAGCGCGCCGGGCCGCTGCCGTCCGGCAGTTCGGCGACGTAGTCGGATCCATAGCGCGCGGCGAGGCCGGGGACGGGGAAGTCCGTGGAGACCATCTGCGCGCCGGAGCTCAGGGCGTCTGTGAGCATTCCGGTGTCACCGCTGGACGCCTGGTCGAGGGGCACATCGGAGCGGGTGCGTACGAAGTAGCCCTGCTTCACGAGGTCCTGGATCTCGGCCTTGCCGGATCCGGTCGGGTCGTTGACCTTCATGAAGGCGGCGTCCGGACGGCCCGGCTCGGAGTCGGTGAACAGAACTCTGCCCTGCAGGCTCTCCCGGCCGCCCGCGCGATAGGCGTCCTGCAGCTTCTGGTCGTCGTTGTCCATCAGGAACATCACCTTGCCGCGGGCTGCCGACAGCCGTGGCCAGCCGTGTTCGCGCACCGACTCCTCCAGGGTCCGCCCCGGCCGCCGGAGGTCGTCGGGCGTGACGGTCGCCTCGTCGCCGAA
>DATMEI010000780.1:0-3756 GCA_035556995.1 Streptomyces sp. | reverse complement strand
GGCTGCCCGCCCACTTCAACCGCGAGACAGTCACGCTGGAGGACTACCGGCTGCGCTACGCCCTCTACCACAGCGACCCGGACCTGCAGGCCGCGCACGCCGCCCACCCCTGGATCGTCATGTGGGACGACCACGAGGTGGAGAACAACTACGCGGACGAAGTCCCGGACGGCTCCCCGCCCGAAGCCTTCCTCGCCCGCCGGGCCGCCGCCTACCGCGCGTACTACGAGAACCTGCCGCTGCGCCCGCCCCAGCAGCCCGCCGGATCCGGGCTCCAGCTCTACCGGAGGCTGCACTACGGGCGGCTGGCCCAGCTGGACATCCTCGACGGACGCCAGCACCGCGACGACCAGTCGGCAGGCGACGGCTGGCAGGTGCCCACCGAAGAGACCGAACGCCCTGACCGCACGCTGCTCGGCAGCACGCAGGAGCGCTGGCTGTCCGACGGCTGGCAGTCCTCGAAGGCGGTGTGGAACGTCGTACCGCAGCAGTGCGTCCTCTCCCGCCGCCGCGAGCGGACCACCGGGCCCTTCCCGCTGTCGATGGACGCCTGGGACGGATACCCGGCGGCACGGCAGCGCTTCGTGGACGCGGTACGGGCGACGGGCGTGGACAACCTGGTCGTACTCACCGGCGACGTGCACGTGCACTACGCCATGGACATCAAGGAGGACTTCGAAGACGCGGGGTCGCGCACCATCGGTGTGGAACTGGTCACCACCTCCCTCGCCAGCGGCGGCGACGGTGTGGCGAAGCCGGGCAACTGGCAGACCCTTCTGGACGCCAACCCGCACATGAAGTTCTACGACGGCCGCCGCGGCTACGTCCTTCTCACCCTTGACCAGCGACAACTGCGTGCCGACTACCGCACGGTGGACGTGGTCACAAAGCCGGGAGCGCCGGTCTCGACTGCCGCGTCCTTCGTGTCGCGCATCGGCGAACCGGGCCTCACCCCGGCCTGACGACCGTCCTGTCACCGCTCCGAGGGGGCGCTGTCACGAGGGAAACCAGTGGGCCGGGGAGGGAAACCTCTGGGAGAATGTGTCAGACATCAACAATCTCCTGGAGAGGTGCATGTCCGACCCCGGCCCTGCCCGATCGGCCTCCGCCACAGCGCCCGTCGGTGACCCCACCGCCGTCCCCGACACCGACATGAATCCCGGCACCTGCACAGGCCCCGACCACGCCGTCGGAGCAGCAGACACATCCGGAACCGCTGCAGCAGTCGGAACCCGTACAGCACCTCCGTCCGAGCCCGCATCCTCCACTCCGCCCGCCGGCAGGATCACCGAAGAGGCCTCCGGCAAGGCCGCCGAGAAGACCGCGGGCAAGGCCTCCGCGCCGCCCCGCAGCGGGCCGCCCGCTCTGACAGCCCGCCGCCGCGCGGGCCTGCTGGTGACCCTGATCCTCGGCAGCCTGACCGCCCTCCCCGCGCTGTCGATGGACATGTACCTCCCGGCGCTCCCGCAGGTCGGCGGCACCCTTCACACCCCGGCCGCCACCGTGCAGCTCACGCTCACCGCGTGCCTGCTGGGGCTGGCTGTCGGGCAGTTGGTGGCCGGCCCCATGAGCGACCAGTTCGGACGCCGCCGCCCGCTGCTCATAGGCATGTGCGGCTATGTCGTCGCCAGCGCCGCCTGCGCTCTGGCGCCGGGCATCGAGACACTGATCGCGTTCCGCGTGGTGCAGGGGCTCGCGGGCGCCGCGGGCATAGTGATAGCCCGCGCCGTCGTACGGGACATGTACGACGGCCTCGCGATGGCCCGTTTCTTCTCCACGCTCATGCTGATCGGCGGACTCGCGCCGATCCTCGCGCCCGTACTCGGCGGCCAGATCCTGCGCTTCACCGACTGGCGCGGTGTCTTCCTCATCCTCTCCGGCATGGGAATCCTGCTCACCGTCGTCACAGCGCGATGGCTGCCGGAGACCCTGACGGCCGGAAACCGGCAGAAGGGCGGCGTTCCGAACGCCCTGCGCACCATGCGCGGTCTCTTCGCCGACCGGGCCTTCACCGGATATCTGCTGGCCGGAAGCTTCTCCTTCGCGGCGCTCTTCGCGTACGTCTCGGCCTCGCCCTTCGTCATGCAGGAGATCTACGGCGCGAGCCCGCAGACCTTCAGCCTGGTGTTCATGATCAACTCCATCGGCCTTGTCGCAGCAGGCCAGATCAACGGCAAGATCCTGGTCGGCCGGGTGCCCCTCGACCGGGTCCTCGCGTTCGGGCTGCTGATGACAGGAACGGCGTCGGTCGCCCTGCTGCTGCTGACGACCGGAGTGTTCGGGCACGCCGGACTGGTGCCCGTCGCCACGTGGCTGTGTGTGCTGATGACCGGGATGGGCTTCGTCTTGCCGAACGCCAACTCACAGGGCCTCATGCGCGCCCCGCACGCCGCCGGTTCGGCCTCCGCGCTGCTGGGCACGGCCCAGTTCCTGATCGGCGCGATCGCCTCCCCGCTGGTGGGCATCGCCGGCGAGCACACCGCCGTACCGATGGCGGTGGTCCAGCTGAGCGCGCTGCTGGCCGCGGCACTCGCGTTCCTGGGACTGTGCCGGCCGTGGCGAGCGCGAAGCTGAGGCGAGCGGCCTCACCCGGGAAGGCCGGACTGCGCGCGGCGGAACTGGCCGCGCTGAGCGACGGCATCGACGCGCTGCCCGTAAGCGGCTGGTGTTCCGGCGCGGTGGTACTGGCCGGACGTGGCCGCCACATCGCGCTGGAACACGCCGCTGGCTGGGCAGTGCGGTACGCGGCCTACGACCCGGAGTCCGACACGGGGATCGCCCTTCCGCCGGAGAGGCGGCAGCCGGTCTCCACGGGCACGCTCTTCGACCTCGCCTCACTGACCAAGCTGTTCACGGCCGTCGCGGCGATGCAGCAGTACGAACGCGGGGCGCTGGAGCTGGACCGGGAGGCCGCGGCGTACGTCCCCGAGTTCGGCGCGTACGGCAAGGCGCGCATCACAGTGCGGCACCTGCTCACGCACACCTCCGGGCTGCGGCCCGAACTGCCCTTCGGGCGGCCGCGTCCGGACGGGCCTCCGGCGGGCGGCACCGGAGACCTCCTGGCCCCGCTGTGGCAGGACGAGCCCCTCTCCGCGCCGGGCGGTACGTACCGCTACTCGGACCTCAATCTCATCGCGCTCCAGCAGGTGCTGGAGCGGATCACCGGTCGTGGCCTGGACACCCTGGTGAGGGAGGGAATCACCGAACCCCTCGGGATGAGCCGCACCTCGTACGGCCCGGTGCCCCCGGAGTCGGCAGCCGCGACGGAGGACCAGCGCCGCCCGTGGGCGAAGGCCGACCGCGGGATGCTGCGCGGAACGGTGCACGACGAGAACGCCTTCGCCCTGGGCGGCGTCGCGGGCCACGCGGGCCTCTTCTCCACCGCCGGGGACCTCGCCGTGCTGTGCCGCATGCTGCTGGCCGGCGGTGCGTACGGGCCCGCCCGTGTCCTGTCGCCCTCGACCGTGGCCGCGCTGCTGACGCCGCCGGGGCTGGGCTTCGCCGTCGACCAGCCGTGGTTCATGGGCGAGCTGGCCGGGCCCGGCACCGGGGGAAGGGCCGCGGGGCACACCGGCTTCACGGGTACGAGCCTGATTCTGGACCCCGTCACGGACACCTTCCTGATCCTGCTCGCCAGCACCGTCCACCCCGTACGCCGCCCGCCCGACAGCCGTCCCCGCGCCGCGGCGGCCACCTGGCTGGCCCGCGCCGTACTGGACCGTGCCGGGCAGAACAGGAGCCGGGAGATTCCCTCCC
>DATMEI010000779.1:0-2663 GCA_035556995.1 Streptomyces sp. | reverse complement strand
GCCAAAGCCACTGACAACCCACCCTGACCTGCAAGAAAGCGATACGGAGACACTCCGCTTCGCCGGACACCCGCTCACAGTTGGAAGTGTCCTTTGCGACGCCGTCCGGATCAGGCCCTGCCGTGCCGGTAACAGCCGCGGGGAATGTGGGTCCAGTTGAAGCAACGTTGCCTCATGACAGCCCACGTTGCTTCTCATGGGCAACGACCGACTGTGCGGGCGCTCCCGGATCACGGCTTACGCTGCTGTCCATGACCGACTCCCGGGAACTGCCCCTGGTCACCGGACCGCGCCGCATGGCCCTCCTCTCCTTCCACGACGCCCGGCAACTCCCGGAGCACGCACGGTTCGAGGACGCCCCGACGGGATATGCGCTGGTCGTGCTGTGGCACGAGGGGCGTGTGCTGATGGTGTACGAGCGCGAGCGGGAGTGCTGGGAGCTGCCGGGGGGCGGCATCGAACCGCAGGAGTCACCACGGGCGGCGGCCGTACGGGAACTGTGGGAGGAGACCGGTCAGCGGGTGACGGAGGAGCAGCTGCGTTTCGTCGGCCACACCCGTACCGCGCTCGGGGTCTCCCAACGGGTGCTCTACGGCACGGTGTTCACAGCGGAGACGGCGGAACCACGCCCGTTCACGGCCAACGACGAGGTCTCAGCGGTGCATTGGCGTACCGGCGCGGAACCGCTGCCGGGCGGCGGCCTGGTGCAGACGGTCGACGAGTACATCGTGAATCTGTGCCGGGCGGCTCCGGCTCCCTGACGGCGCAGCCGCCGACCCCGCCGCCCGGCACAGCTCCTCACTTCTCAGTCGTGCCGGTCTTCCCCATCGTGTCCGCCGTGTCCTTCACGCTCAACTCCTCGATCCCGGCAGGCTTCTTCGCGTCCTTCGCGGTCACCGAGACGCGTACGTAGCGGAACGCCGAGTGCTTGCCCGCACCGCTGCCGTCACCCGCGTCACGCCAGTGCTTGCCGTCCGCTGAGACCTGGACACGGTGGCTCGCCGGCTCTGCACCGGCCCACTGCGGCTTGACGGTGCCGGACGCGACGGCCTTCTTCAGGCGGACGGTCAGTGAGCCCTTCTTGCCGTCCGGTGTCCACGAGGTGGCGGAGCTTCCGTCGACTGCCGCGTCCGCGTACATGCCGGACTCCTCGGAGGAGGCCTTCGCCGGACGGCAGCTCGCGAGGTTCGCCGTCGAAGTCAGGTCGGGACGGCGGGTCTTGAGCAGAGCCGGCGCGTCCTCACTGACGGTCTGGTCGCCCTGCGGGGTCTCCAGCGTGAAGGGCTTGCCGTGGGTCAGCCGCACCGTGGTGTGGTGCGCGCCGAGCTGGATGTCGTACGTACGTCCCTGCCAGCGCATCCCCTTCAGCGTGACCCCCTCGGAGAGCTTCGGCGGCAGCATCGGGTCGAGCTTGAGCTTCCCCTCGCGCAGCCGCTGCCCGGTGAGGCCGTTGGTGAAGACCTGCAGGAAGCCGCCCTTGCCGGTGATGAAGTCCTGCGCGGGCTGCCCGGCGTGGGGATCCTCCGCGCCGGCCTTCTCGCCGCGTGCTTCGGAGAAGAGCGCGTAGGGGCCGCGTACGAACGGCTCGATGGAGCGCTTGAGATAGGTCTGCGTCGAGCAGCCCGGTTCGTCGTTCTGTGCGGCGTCGACGGCGTGCACGGAGTCCGTCATGGCAGGACCGTCGGGGTCGGTGCGGGCGGCGTAGTGGTCGAGGGTCCTGCTCGCGCTGCCCTTGGACATGGGCCATTCCAGCGGGTACTGCAGCAGCACCGTGTCCGCCTGCTTGATGGTGGAGCCGTCGTAGCCGTCGTACTGCTGGAACACCTTCTTCTTCTTGTCGTAGGGGATGCGCAGCTTGCCGGCGACCTTGGACCACTTCTCCGGTGCCTGCTTGCCCAGGAGTTGTGCTGCGCGCCCCGCGTGACGCAGTGCGGTGGCGGCGCCCGCGTTGGTGAAGACGCCGTCGTCGACGCCGTTGCTGTACTCGTCGGGGCCTGCGACGTTCTTGACGGAATAGCTGCCGTCGTCGTTCTTGCTCGCGCGGCTCGCCCAGAACTCGGCGATGCCCTTGAGCACGGGCCAGCCGCGCTCGCGCAGCCACTTCTTGTCGCCGGTCGCCAGGTAGTACTGCCAGTTGGCGAGCGCGATGTCGCTCTGAAGGTGGTTCTGGGTGCGGCAGTGCGGCGGGTCCCAGCTGTGGCATTCCTTCCACAGGTCGCCGTCGCTGCCGGTGTTCCAGCCGTAGAAGAGTCCGTCGTGCCCGAGCTTGCGGGCGTTGTCGCGGGCGCCTTCCCGGGTGCGGTAGCGGTAGTCCAGCACGGACTTGGCGAGGTCGGGGTGGGCGGCGAGCAGCGCCGGGTACATCCAGGTCTCCGCGTCCCAGAAGACCACGCCGGCGTAGTTGTCACTCGTGAGCCCGGCGGGGGCGAGGCTGTCGTCGCTTCCCTTCCTGCTGCTCGCGAGCAGTCCGTACTTTGCGGAGCGGAGCCACTTCTGCAGCTGCGGACGCCCCTGGACCTGGATGTCGCTGCGCCACAGCCGCTTCCATGCGGCGGTGTGTGCCGTGTACGTGCTCTCCCAGCCACGCCCGGCCGCCTGCCTGGATGCGGTGACCGCGCTCTTCTCTGGTGCGTCGGCCGTACGTGCCGTGTCCACCCCGACGT
>DATMEI010000778.1:0-8557 GCA_035556995.1 Streptomyces sp. | reverse complement strand
GCCCTGACGGCGTCCCCGGATACACATCCATGCTGGCACGGGCCGTCCGGCAGCGGAAGGGGCGACGGTACGGGTGCCGCCGGGGGCCGCTGAGTCCGTCAGCCCTGGACGCCCGGAGGCATACCGGTCACGCCGGACGGGCTGCGCGGAGCGCTGAAGGACCACATGGATGCAAAACGATACGAGACGGGGTCGTATCGGAAAGGGTAGAGTGCCGCACATGAGTTCTTCCCTGCCCGAGAACGTGCACCGGCGGCGGTGGGCCGTCCTCGCCGTGCTGATGTTCAGCCTTCTGATCGTGGTGCTGGACAACTCGATCCTGAACGTCGCGATGAAGACCATCGCTCAGCCCGCACCGACCGGACTCGGCGCCACGCAGAGCGAGTTGGAGTGGTCGATCAACTCCTACACGCTCGTCTTCGCCGGACTCCTCTTCACGGCGGGGCTGTTGGGCGACCGCCTCGGCCGCAAGCGGGTGCTCCTCTTCGGGCTCGTCGTCTTCGGTGTGGGATCGGTCTTCGCGGCTCTCTCCGACTCGCCCGCCCAACTGGTCGCGTTCCGCGCCCTGATGGGATTCGGCGGCGCGTTCGTCATGCCCTCCACGCTGGCGATCCTGATGAACGTCTTCGAGCGTGACGAGCAGCCCAAAGCCATCGGCATCTGGGCGGGCGGCGTCGGGCTGGGCATCGCCATAGGCCCGATCACGGGCGGCGTACTCCTGGAGCACTTCTGGTGGGGATCGGTCTTCCTGGTCAACGTGCCGATCGTCGTCGTCGCGCTGGCCGCGATGGTGCTGCTGGTCCCCGACTCCCGCGACCCGCGCCCCGGACGCCTCGACCCGCCCGGGGTTCTGCTGTCCATAGCCGGCCTGGTGCTGCTGGTCTACGGAATCATCAAGGGCGGCCAGCTCGCCGACTTCACCGCCCCTGAGGTGCTGCTCACAGGCGGCGGGGGACTGGCCGTACTGACCGCCTTCGTGCTGCACGAGCGGCGCAGCGACCATCCCGCCATCGACGTCGGCTACTTCAAGAACCCGGCCTTCTCCGCCGCCGTCGCCGCCATCGCACTCGTCTTCTTCGCGCTGATGGGCGTGACCTTCTTCGCCGTCTTCTACATGCAGAGCGTGCGCGGCTTCTCGGCGCTGGAGGCCGGGCTGCTGATGCTGCCGCTGGCCCTGGCGCAGCTGATCTTCGCGCCCCGTGCGCGGCTGGTCGTCGACCGGTTCGGAGCCAAAGCCGTCTGTGCGAGCGGCATGCTCCTGGTGGCGGCCGGGATGGCTGCCTTCCTGCTGTTCGACCGTACGACGCCGGTCTGGGCGCTCGAAGTCGTCTTCTTCGTGCAGGGCACGGCGATGGCGCACATCATGCCGCCCGCCACCGTCTCGATCATGCAGTCGCTGCCGCGTGAGAAGGCCGGCTCCGGCTCGGCCGTCAACAACACCTTCCGGCAGGTGGGCGGCGCCATGGGGGTCGCCGTGCTGGGCTCCGTGCTCTCCGCGCGCTACCGGGAAGGCATCGACGGTCGTCTGGCGGCGCTGAAGCTGCCCGAGGGCGTCCGGCACGCCGCCGGTGAATCGATCGAGGGGACGCTCGCCCTTGCGGCCCGAATGGGTCCCGCGGGCCGGGGGTTGGCCGACCCCGCCAGGGACGCCTTCATCGACGCGATGCATGTCACCGTCATCGGCTCGGCAGCCGTCGCATTGCTGGGGGCGGTGGTGGTGGCCGTATGGCTGCCGGGCAAGACGCAGGCGGACGGCGGGAAGCCGGAGCCGCCGCAGGAGGGCCCGGCGAAGGCTTCTGTGAGCGCGGGGCGTTGAGGTGACGGGGTGAGTGTGGCCCGAGGTGACGGACGTGGGGCGCCCGCCGGCCGTGACAGAATCAGGCACCCGCAGCAGGCCTTCCCCGACCGGCAGTTGACCGGCCGGGCAAGCCGGGCAAGCCGGGCAGCAACAACAACGGCGACAGCAGCAGGCACAGTCACATCCACGGCCGCAGAGCGATGACGGAGGCGCCGCGATGAACCGGACGCCGGCCGAGGACGCCGGACCAGCGCGGCGCGGCCGCCCGCGCAGCGAGGCGGTCGAGCACGCCATCATCGAGAGCGTGCTCCGCCTGCTGGAGGAGGGCACCTCGATCGACGCCCTCTCCATGGAGCGCGTCGCGCGTACCGCGGGCGTCGGCAAGGCGACCGTGTACCGGCGCTGGCCCGGCAAGGACGCGCTGCTGCTCGCGGTGGTACGTGAGCTGGAGGAACCGCAGGCCGAGCCCGCCGGCAAGTCCGTACGGGACGACCTCGTCACCATCCTGGAGTGGTACAGACGCGTCGGTCTGGCCAAGCGCAACTCGGCTGTCCTGCGCACCATGATGAGCCACGTGACCAGCCACCCGAAGCTGTGGGAGCAGTATCACGACAGCGTCATCAAGGCACGCCGGGCGACGCTCCACAGCGTGCTGCGGCGCGGCACCGAGTCCGGGGAGCTGCGCGGCGACCTGGACGTCGAAGTGCTCGGCGAACTCTTCGCCGGGCCGATGCTCACCCGCACCGTTCTGCACAAGGGCAAGGACCTTCCCGAAGGACTGGCCGAGCAGATCGTGGATTCGGTGCTCGACGGAGTACGCGCGCGGAGATGAGCGGGCACGGCAGCCGCCCCGTCCGGCCGGCCTGTGTGCTGGTTCCGTCACAGCGGACGCGAGGGCGCCGACGGCAGGAACCCCACCTGCCAGGGTGTTCGTCCTGGATGACAGGGGCGACACCACCCCGGACCCTTAGGCTCCGGACCCGGGAACCGGAGCTCGAAGCTCAAGGCCCAAGGTGATCGCACCGGCAGGGTGTTGTGCAGGGCATTCGATGTGCAGGACCCACCCCCGCATCACCTATCGTTCGATGAGGCACCGGCAAGGCAAGTGAGGACAGCGGATGGCACGTGCGTACATGGCGGAGGCGGCGAAGACTTCGGGCGAGTCACGCGGGTTCCTCTCCCGCACTCGCCGCGACGGCCACCGCGTGCGTCCCGGCCTCGCCCGCTGGAGCGGCGGAGGTGCGTGGCGTCGCGGCTGGCTGCTCGCCGTGATGGCCGTACTGCTCGGCCTGGCCCTCTTCCTGCACTCCGAGGTCCCCAACGCCATCGGCAATCTCGGCTCTCTCTGGGAGACGTTCCTTCCGTGGGGCGGCTTGCTCGTACCCGTACTGGCGCTGCTGGCGCTGCTGCGCCGCTCGGCCATCGCACTGGTCGCGCTGCTGCTGCCGGCGCTGGTCTGGCTGAACCTCTTCGGTGGCCAGTTCACCAGCAAGTCCGGTACGGGCGGAGACCTCACCGTCGTCACGCACAACGTCAACGCGGGCAACCCGGACCCGGGCCGTACCGCGCAGGAACTGGCGGGCTCCGGCGCGGACATCGTGGCGCTGGAGGAGGTCGCGGGAGGCCAGGTGGCCCGGTACGAGAAGGGCCTGGCCGGCACGTACCGCTACCACAAGCGTGTGGGCACGGTCGGTGTGTGGAGCAGGTACCCGATGCGGGACGCCTCGCCGGTCGACATCAAGATGGGCTGGCCGCGTGCGATGCGCGCCACCGTGGAAACGCCCAAGGGGGACATCGCCGTCTACGCCGCCCATCTCCCGTCGGTGCGGCTGCAGTTCGCCTCCGGCTTCACGGCCGGTCAGCGCGACGACAGCGCTGCCGCGCTGGGCAACGCCATAGCGAACGACCCTGTGGACAAGGCCGTTCTGCTCGGCGACCTCAACGGGACGATGAACGACCGCGCGCTCGCGCCGGTCACCTCGCAGATGCGCTCGACGCAGGGAGCGTCCGGCGACGGGCCCGGCTTCAGCTGGCCCGCGTCGTTCCCGACGACGAGGATCGACCAGATCATGGTGAAGGGCCTGGAGCCCGTCTCGTCCTGGTCCCTGCCCGCCACCGGTAGCGACCACTTGCCGGTGGCGGCCTCGGTCGACTTCTGACGGCCTGCTGCCCGCGGACGGTCACTTCGGGGCGGTCGCTTTCGGGCGTTTCCGCCTCCTCCACGGACTCATTCACACACGGCCACCAGGGCTCCGCTCCCTGGTGGCCGTGTCATGAATCACGTGTTTCCCGCGCAGCTGTTGCCGTCCTGAAACACGCAGAGCGGCTCCGGGGGAAAGCCGTCTGACAGACTTTGTTCAGTGTGAGAACATAACTAGCTGTGCCCACGGCCCCGACGACGACGTCGCGCACGCCGGACACACCTTTTCCTCTTCATGACCCCCCTGTTGACGACCTTGATCGACCCTGCCTTGAAAGGTTCCCGCCCCATGCCTCTGGCCTTGCTCGCCCTCGCGATCAGCGCCTTCGGAATAGGCACGACCGAGTTCGTGATGATGGGCCTGCTGCCCAACGTCGCGGACGACATGGGCACGTCCGTGCCCACCGCCGGATATCTGGTCTCCGCCTATGCCATCGGCGTCGTCATCGGCGCCCCGCTGCTCACCGCATTCGGCGCGCGCATGCCGCGCAAGCGGATGCTGGTGCTGCTCATGGGGGTCTTCACCGTCGGCAACCTCGCCTCGGCCCTGGCGCCCAACTACGAGGCTCTGCTTGCCGGACGCGTACTGGCGGGGCTTCCGCACGGCGCGTTCTTCGGCGTGGGTGCCGTCGTCGCAGCGCGACTGGTGACGGAGGACCGGCGGGCCCGCGCCGTCGCCACCATGTTCCTGGGGCTCACCGTCGCCAACATCATCGGCGTACCGGCCGGCACCGCGATCGGCCAGGCACTGGGATGGCGGGCCACCTTCGTCGTCGTCAGCGCCATCGGGTTGCTGGCGATGGTGACGCTCGCCGCGCTCGTCCCCGCCATGTCCATGGAGCAGCAGACCGGCCTCCGTCACGAGGTCCGCGCCCTCGGCGACCGTCAGGTGATCCTCGGCCTGCTCACGGCCGTCTTCGGCTTCGGCGGCGTCTTCGCCGTCTACAGCTACCTCGCCTCGATCATGACGGAGGTCACCGGCCTCGCCGACTCCTCCATCACGGTCGTGCTCGCGCTCTTCGGCATCGGCATGACGCTGGGCGCCCTGGTCGCGGGCCCGCTGACGGACCGGGCCCTGCGTCCCACCCTCTACGGAGGGCTGGGTGCCCTGGCCGCCTCGATGCTCGTCTTCCACGCCGTCGTCGACATCAAGTGGGCCGCGATGACGATGGTCGTGCTGCTGGGCGGCCTCGGCTTCATGACGACCACGCCCCTTCAGATGCTGATCATGCAGAAGGCCAGGCACGCGCCCACGCTGGCGTCCGCCGGCAACCAGTCGGCCTTCAACCTCGCCAACGCCGGTGGCGCGTGGCTGGGCGGCGTCGCCATCGCGGCGGGCTGGGGCTGGACTTCACCGATGCTGGTGGGTGTGGTGCTCGCCCTGGCCGGGCTCGGCGTCGCGGTGCTGGCGGGAATACTGGACCGGAAGCCGTCCGCCTCCCGCTCGCGCGTCGTCGCCCGCGGCGGCGTCCCGCGCCTGCGGCGCGCACGCCCGGCGGAGAGCGTCACGGGCTGACCCGGACCTGCCGCACCCCGCTGACTTCGTCCCATGCCTGGGGCCCGCGCTACGGCGTGGGCCCCAGGTCGTTTTCCGTGCCGAGCTGGGACGGCCGCTGGCTGCCGGACGGGCTGAAGCGTGATACTTTCATTCATGAAAGTATCATCCATGAGAGTCCAGTTTTCTACGGGGAGGTTCGCATGGACGGATTCATCGGCCGCCGGACCGAACTCGGCCTTCTCGAAGGGCTGTTGTCGACCGTGCGGTCCGGCGGACGCAGCGGAAGGCCCGGCCGGGCCGTACTGATCCGTGGGCGCAGACGTGTGGGCAAGTCCCGCCTGGTGGAGGAGTTCCTCGAGCGCGGTGAACTGCCCCATGTCTTCTTCACCGCCGTCGGCGGCTCCAGAGAAGGGGACTTGGCCGGCTTCGCCGCTGAGGTGGCAGCCTCCGGCCTCCCCGACGCGGCACGCTTCGCGGACTTCGCCGCGCCACAGACCTGGGACGCGGCACTCAGCCTGCTCGCCGGCACCCTCCCCACCGACAGGCCCAGCGTCGTCGTCATCGACGAGATGCCCTACCTCGTACGCGAGGACCCCAGCTTCGAAGGCGCGCTCCAGAAAGCGTTCGACCGCAGCCTGTCCAAACTGCCCGTACTGCTCGTTCTCGTCGGCTCCGACCTCGCGATGATGGAGAAGCTCAACACCTACGGACGGCCCTTCTACCAGCGCGGCACGGAGATGGTCGTCCCTCCGCTGAACCCCGCCGACGTCTCCGCGATGCTCGAACTGCCGCCCGCCGAGGCCCTCGACGCCTATCTCGTCTCCGGCGGACTCCCGCTCATCCTGGAGGAGTGGCCGCGCGGAGCCGGCCTGTGGGACTACCTCGAAAAGGCCCTGCGCAGGCCGACTTCCGCGATGCTCGTCAGCGGTGAGCGGGCTCTGGCCGCCGAGTTCCCGACCGAAGCGCAGGCACGCACCGTGCTGGGCGCCATCGGCCACGGTGAGCGCACTTTCACCCTGATCGGCCGGGCCGCGGGCGACCTCTATCCCGCCTCCGTGAAGCGTTCCCTGGCGCTCCTGACCGAGCGCCGCATGGTCTCCGCGGACCTTCCGCTCTCCACCCGGCCGAGCCGCGAGACGCGTTACCGGATCGAAGATCCCTACCTGCGCTTCTGGCTCTCCTTCATCGGCCCGGGCATTCCCGCCGTCGAACGCGGCCGTGGCGACCGCGTACTGGAGTCGATCCGCAACCGCTGGACGTCATGGCGCGGACGGGCGATCGAACCTGTCATCCGCGACGCCCTCTGGCGTCTGGCCGACGATCAACTGCCCTCGGAAAGCAACGCCGTCGGCGGCTACTGGACCCGGCGCAACGACCCCGAGATCGACATCGTCGCCGCCGACCGTTCTCCCGTCGCCAAGAAGATCACGCTCGTCGGCTCGGTCAAATGGCTGGAGAACAAGCCTTTCGACTCCCGCGACTTGGCTCGCCTCATCGAACACCGTTCCCAACTCCCGGGCGCCGACGACTCGACACCGCTGCTCGCGGTCACCCGGACTTCCTGCACCACGCCTGACGTCGCCTGCCTCACGCCGCATGACCTGCTGGAAGCCTGGGCCTGAGTCACGCCGGAACTCTCCGGACGGTGACGACGTGGCGCGCGCCTCAGCGTCGTTGTCAGCGGCTGCCTGTTCAATGCCGGACATGGAGACGAACGAGCAGCGTGGAATGTTCTGGGACATGATCGAAGGGCTGATCGCACCACCGCCCTCGACTGTGACGCTGGGCTGGGAGCTGGTCGCTGTGGATCCGGAGCAGGGCACCATCGAGGTGGCCTTCGAGGCCGGCGAGCAGTTCACGAACCCCGGCGGTGCGGTCCAGGGCGGATTCCTGGCCGCGATGCTCGATGACGCGATGGGCCCGGCGCTGGCGGCGACGCTGCCCGCTCATCAGCTCGCGCCGACCCTCGACCTCCACGTCCAGTACCTCCGGCCGGCCCACCCCGGACGCCTGGTGGGGCGGGGGCGCGTCGTGCAGCACGGCAAGGAGGTGTGCTTCCTCGCCGGTGAACTCCTCGGCCCCGACGGCAAAACGGTGGCCGTCGCGACGGCGACGGCGCGCATCCAGACGATGCCGTGAGTTGCCGCCCCCGGCCCTGCCCGTACGGTCTGTGAGCCGGGCCTGGCCGAGGCGGTGGGATCCGCCGACTCACAGTACGAGCCACCCGAAGTCCCCGAAGTCCCCGAACTCCCGGCGCAGGGCAGGGAGTTCGGGGAGTCGCCTCACTGCTCCACGGCGGCCTCGCGCCAGCGGTTGGTGATGGGCAGGCGGCGGTCCTTGCCGAAGCCCTTGGCGGAGATCTTCGTGCCCGGCGGGTACTGGCGCCGCTTGTACTCGGCGGTGTCCGTCATGTGCAGAATGCGGGTCACCAGCTCCGGGTCGTGGCCCTGCGCGATGATCTCGGCGCGCCCCCGGTCGCGGTCGACGTAGGCGGCGAGGACGGCGTCCAGAATCTCGTAGTCGGGCAGCGAGTCGGTGTCGACCTGGTCGGGCCGCAGCTCGGCGCTCGGCGGCTTGCTGATGGAGTTCTCGGGGATCGGCGGGGTCTCACCGCGTTCGGCGGCCGCGCGGTTGCGCCACTTCGCCAGACGGAAGACCTGCGTCTTGTAGACGTCCTTGATCGGCCCGTACGCACCGACGGAGTCGCCGTAGAGCGTCGAATAGCCGCACGCCAGCTCGGACTTGTTGCCGGGGGCGAGGACGATGTGGCCCTCCTGGTTGGAGAGCGCCATGAGGGTGGTGCCCCGCAGCCGGGACTGCAGGTTCTCCTCGGCCAGCCCCGTCAGGCCGAGCGACTCCATGTAGGCGTCGAACATCGGGCCGATGGGGACGGTGCGCAGGTGCAGGCCGGTGCGTTCGGCGAGGTCGCTCGCGTCGTCCTTCGAGTGCTCGGAGGAGTAGCGCGACGGCATGGAGACGCCGTACACGTTCTCCGGGCCGACGGCGTCGCAGGCGATCGCGGCGACGAGCGCCGAATCGATGCCGCCGGAGAGGCCGATCA
>DATMEI010000777.1:0-2359 GCA_035556995.1 Streptomyces sp. | reverse complement strand
GTCCGGAAAGACCCGCCATTTCGCGCTGGTACGGCGGCGCAGCTCGTCCAGGGAACACTGCCTCAGCGGATTGCTCGTATGTGTGTCCACCCGGACAACGCTAGGGGGTGTCGTCGAAGTAGCGTCGTCTGCCCGGTAGGGCGGGGCCGCGGTGCCTGGTGCGTGCTGGGGGCACCTCCCAGCGGTAGCTGGGGAGCAAGGCGGAGGGTGGGGGCACCTCCCGGGCCCGTCGGGCCCAGGGGGAGAGAGCGCAGCGGGCTGCGCCGACGACCGACAACGCCGCGAGCGTGCGTGCCAGGCGTCGCGGACCTGGGGGCACCTCCCGGACGGGGTCTGGGGAGGGACTTTGACGGCACCCCTAGGTCCTCACGCCCCGGAGCAGCAGACCGCGACGGCGGAGGGTGGCATCCGGGCGCGACGGCACGTAGGGCATCATTCCGGTCCATGGGGATAGTCGCCGGTCTGGAGAGCTCAGCGGAGTACACGCGCATCATGGTCTGTGACGCGGACTCCGGTGCCGTCGTGAAGCACGGCTATGCCGACCATCCGGACCGTCGTGAGGACCCGCAGTCGTGGTTGCTCTCGCTCGGCCGGGCCGCGAGCAGCGGCCAGTTCTCCGAGGTCGAGGCGATAGGGGTGGCCGCGCAGCAGCAGGGCCTGGTCGCGATGGACTCGGCGGGTGCACCCGTACGGGCGGCCCTGGTGGGCAACGACAGGCGGATCCAGCCCGCAGCCGCCGACCTTGTCGACGCGCTGGGCGGCCGCGAGGCGTGGGCACACGCGGTCGGCGCCGTACCGCAGGCCGGCCATCCGGTGTCCAAGCTGCGCTGGCTGGCACGCAACGAGCCGGAGACCGCGTCCCAGGTGGCGGAGGTGCTTCAGCCGCACGACTGGCTGGTGTGGCAGCTGATGGGCAGGCCCCACCGCCGTACCACCGACCGCGGTGACGCCTCCGGCACCGGATACTGGTCCGCGGCGCTGGAGACGTACCGTCCCGATCTGGTCGAGCTCGCGCTCGGCCATCAGGTCGCGCTGCCGGACGTCATAGGTCCGGCCGAGCCCGCGGGACGCACTCCGGAGGGGCTGCTGATCTCCGCCGGTACGGGCGAGACGATGGCCGCCGCCTTCGGGCTCGGTCTCGGCCTGGGCGACGCCGTCATATCCCTGGGCGCCTCCGGCTCGGTCTTCGCGGTGCACCACGAGGCGCTCGCCGATCCGACGGGCACCATCACCTCCTACGCGGACGCCACCGGCATGCACTTGCCGGCTGTACGGACTCTGAACGCGACGCGCGTACTGCGCGGCACCGCCGATCTGCTGGGCACCGATCTCGACGGACTCTCGGAACTGGCCCTTCAGTCGACTCCCGGCGCGTACGGGCTCGCGCTGCTGCCCTATCTGGAGGGCGAGCACACTCCGAACCTGCCGCACACCGCCGGGTCACTGCACGGACTGCGGCGCGAGAGCATGAAGCCCGAACACATGGCGCGGGCGGCTGTCGAAGGCATGCTGTGCGGGCTCGCCGACGCCCTGGACGTACTGCGCAGACGTGGCGTGCAGGTGCGAAGACTCTTCCTGCTGGGTCAGGCAGCGGGACTGCCCGCCGTGCAGACGACGGCACCCGCGCTCTTCGGTACGCAGGTCGTCGTTCCCCGGCCCGCCGACTACACCGCGATCGGAGCCGCCCGGCAGGCAGCGTGGGCGCTCAAGGGCAGTGCCCAGCCCCCGCAGTGGCCCGCCCCGGAGTGCCGGACATTCGAGCCCGGCGAGGAATTGGCTGCCGGGCAGGCCGTGCGGCAGCAGTACGTGACCGTACGGGAAGAGACGCACCCGGGAGCCTTCGGGAACTGATGCGCGGCAACTCACGGGGCGGCTCACCGGGCGGCAGCTCACCCTGCGTTCAGCTCACAGCGATCAACGTGCTCTTTGCCCGGAGTTGACGACGGCCGGCCGGATGGTGTTCGAAGATGGAGACGACCATTTTCGATCGTCTTTTCCGCCACGGGGACCCATGTGCTGATCCGTCTGCTCCGCGACCACCTGCGCCCGTACAGGCGCCCCGCGCTCCTGCTCGTGCTGCTTCAGCTGGTGCAGACGTCCGCCACGCTGTACCTCCCCACCCTCAACGCCGACATCATCGACGAGGGCGTGGTGCTGGGCGACACCGGCTACATACTGCGGCTCGGCGGCGTCATGGTGGCGGTGTCCTTCGTCCAGGTCGTCTGCAACATCGGGGCCGTCTTCTACGGCGCACGCACCGCATCGGCTCTCGGCAGGGACATACGGGCCACCGTCTTCGACCGTGTGCAGACCTTCTCGGCCCGCGAGGTCGCACAGTTCGGGGCACCGTCGCTGATCA
>DATMEI010000776.1:0-4349 GCA_035556995.1 Streptomyces sp. | reverse complement strand
TATGTCGTGGCAGCCCCCGACGCCGCATCCTTTTCCGTCGTCAACTACGGCGCCAGGCTGAACGACGCCCGGCTCTACGACTACACCGAGGAGATCAGGTACGGCCCGGACAGACCGGAGGAGGACGAGAACCCGCGTGCGCTGTATGAGCAGTTGAACGCGCTGCTGGTCCACATCGACGACATCCCGGCGGGCCCGCCCGGCAAGCCCTACCTCGATCCGGACCCTGCCTCGGACCCCCTGGAGGACGACATCCTGCCGCCGCTCCTCCGCTCCGACGGCACCTGGGGCGGCGCCCAGTTGGGAGTCGTCGCCGCCGTTCTGGTGACGGGAGTGGCCGCGGCCGTGGTCGCGATCGTACGGCGCATGCGCGGGCTCGGACCGGCGGCAAGGACCGGCGGACCGGCTCCAACCGGCGCTGGAGCCAAGGCACTTGAGGCGCCCTACGCACCCGCCCGGCCCGGCACAGGCTGGCTGCGCAGAACTGCCCGTCGCGAACTCGACGAGCTGAACACCGAGTTCGCCCGACGGCACGGCGGCTCCGGCGGCTCCGGCAGCTCCGGCGACCCCGGCGCCCCCGAGGACACGGACACCTCCCGCACCCGCGCCTGGAAGTGTCTCGACGCTGCGACGCTCCTCCTCGACCAGCAGGGCGACGGGCGCGTCGACTCGGACGCGGACGTCCCGACCCTTGCCACAGCCATCGTGCTGCTGCGCGCAGGGCGCGCGGCACTGACCGGGGAGAGCCGGGGGAGCGGCAACCGGGACGGCGCCGCCGGGCAGCTCTGCTCGCTCAACCCCCTGCACGGACCGGCCGTGGGCCACAGCAAGTTCAAGCGCGAGGGGATGGACAAGGCCCGCTCGCAGCCCGTCTGCGTCTGCTGCCTCACCGCACTGACCGGGCAGGTCAGGCGGGAGGCGGCCTCGCGCACACGGCTGCTGCGCCTGCGCGCCGAGCGCTCCGGCCCGTACCTCCGCTACGACCGGCTTCCGGGCCCGCTCGGCGCGTCGGGCGCCGACGGCATCACCACCGACCACCTCGTCGACAACGTCCTGGAGCATCTCGGTGTCCACTGAGCCCGCCCGCACGCATGCCCGCACCCGCACCCATGCCCGCACGCCGGCCCGCCGCACGTTCGGCACGCTCGCGGCGACAGCCCTCGTACTCCTCTCGCTCTGCTGCCTCGCGGCCCCGGCCCATGCCGCCCCCAGTCCCGGCAAGAAGATCGCGGACGCGCTCGGCGAATCCCCGGTCTACGTCGACCCCGCCTACGCACAGGCAGTGCCGCCCGCAGAACAGCGCCGCCTCGTCCGGCAGATCAAGGACACCGGGCTGCCCTTGTACGTCGTGCTCGTCCCGCTGGTCGAAGGCGACTCGTGGGGCGGCGAGTCGGAGCAGCTGGCCGAAGTGGTGCACGACCGGATGGGTGCCGGGAACGACGAGGAGTCGATCTTCGTCACGACCAGCGAAACGGGCGGTGAATGGCTCGACGGGCATGAATGGCCCGGCGAGAAGCATCAGGCGCGGGAGGCGGCATCCACGGTCGGCTTCCTGGACGAGATGAAGGAGAAGAGCGTGGGCGCCCGCGTCACCCGCGCCATCGAGATCGTGGAATCGGGCGACGGACGCAAGCAGTACGAGAAGGCCACCGCCGACCTCGACGAGGCATCCCCTCCGGCGAACGGCCACGGGAGCGGCGACGCGACCGGCGAAGAACAGCGGGAAGAGAACGAAGGGCCTGGACTGCTGCCCGTGCTGCTCACCGTGTCCGCGCTGGCCCTCCTCGGTGGCGGAGCCTTCTTCCTCGTACGGCGGCGACGTGCCGCGCCGAAGCGCTTCTCCTCACCCGACTCGGTCTTCGCCTCGGCACGCGCGGCGGACGAGCGCGGGCTCCGCCGCCGCGCACAGGACGAAGTCGTCGCATTCGGCGAGGAGTTGAGTGCCCTGGATGCGGACGGCGCTACGGGCGACGCTGCCACCGCAGGACTGCAGCGTGCCCTCGACGCGTACGCCGCCGCCGGTACCGTCCTCGATGCCGCCCGTCGCATCCCCGATCTCGCAGGCGTGCTCGCACTCGTGGAAGAGGGGCGTGGCGCACTCCGTGCCGCGCGGGCACCCGCCGCCGGTCGCTCGAACCGGAAGTCGGCGAAACTCGCCGCGCAGCACCAACTCGGCCTCCCCCTCTGCTTTTTCCACCCCCTGCACGGCGCTGCAGTCCGCCGCATCCGCTGGCGGCCGCTCGGACGCCGTGAGTCGCTGCGTGTCGCCGCCTGCCAGGAGTGCGCCACCGCTGTACGTGCCCACCGTGCCCCTGAAGTCCTCACCGACCGTCAAGAGGGCCGGGATGTCCCGTACTTCGAGGTGCCGCCGCAGAACAGCCTCTGGGCCGCGACCGGATACGGCTCACTGGGGACGGAAACACTCACGGAACGCGTCATCCGAGGCGACTTCTCGCGGACGGCGGAGGATCAGGCCCGGTAACGGTCAGGCCTCCGCCTGCGATCCGAGCGGGTGCCCGAGCAGCATCGTGGGGGCGCCCGCGACGCGGGTGAGGAAGACGGTGCAGTCGTTCGGCCCGTCGAGCTTGAGTTTCTTGCGGAGCTCCGCCGGGTCCACGGCGGAGCCGCGCTTCTTGATGGTGGCCACCCCGACGCCCCGTTCGCGCAGCAGCGCGCGCAGCCGCTTGAGGTTGAAGGGCAGCACATCGGTGATCTCGTACCCGGTCGCGTACGGCGTGAAGTGCGCCTCGTCGCCCGTCACATAGGCGATCGTCGGATCGATGAGACGGCCGTCGAGCTCCTCGGCCGCCTCCGCCACCAGATGGGAGCGGATGACGGCGCCGTCGGGCTCGTAGAGGTACCGGCCCACCGGGCCGACGGGCGGGTCGGCCAGGCCGCGGGAGAGAAGCGAGCGCGGTCCGGGCAGCAGCGTCGCTCGTACGGGGGAAATCCGCGCGGCACCGTCCGCACCCGCCCCCACTCCTGTTCCGAACCACAGCACCGCCTCCTTCACGTCACCCCCGACCGAGATCCACTCCGCCACGGCATCACCCGGTACGGCCTCGTGCGGAATGCCGGGCGCCACCTTCAGCGCCCCGTACGAGACGCGCCTTGCGACCTCGACCGCCCACGAGAGCGGCGGCGAATACGCCTCGGGATCGAAGATGCGGCCCTTGCCGCCCCGTCGAGCAGGGTCGACGAAGACGGCGTCGTAACCGGAGATGTCGGCGTCGCCGGCGTCCAGACAGCGGACCTCGATACGGCCGGCCAGCCCCAGCGCATCGGCGTTCGCCTGGGCGACGTCGCACGTCAGCGGATCGCGGTCCACGGCCAGCACCCGCACCCCGGCCCGCGCCAGCGCGATGGCGTCGCCGCCGATTCCGCAGCACAGATCGGCCAGTTCACGCACGCCCATCCCGGCGCCGAGCCCGTCCGTACTGTCCGTGCTGTCCGGGCTGCCCGCGAAGCGCGCGGCACGGTAGGTGGCGACGCTCGCACGTGTCGACTGCTCGAGACCGTCGGGGGTGAAGTACATCCGCGCCGCGTCCTCCGCGCCGAACTTCACCAATGCCCGCTGCCGCAACCGCGCCTGGGCGAGGGCGGCGGAGACCAGCTCCGGGGGGTGGCTGCGGCGCAGCCGCGTCGCGACGGCCAGTTCACGGTCCGGCTCGTACTCCTTCAACGACGCCAGCAGCGCCTGTCCTTCATCGCCCAGCAGCGCGGCGAACGCCTCACGATCCACGCGCCCATTCTCCCTTCCTCCCCTGTGCCCTTGGGCCCGGGAGGTGTGCCCTGCGGGCGGGAGGCGAACCGCCGGGGGCGACGCGGTTCGTACGACCTGGCACTCTAGTTGACGGAGTGCTAACCGCGGCATAATGTCGACCCTGGCACTCTCCCTTGGTGAGTGCCAGATACGGCGACGGGGAGATCCGGCACCCGCGACGACGGACCGACCAGGTCGCCACCCCAGACATAAGACCCCGTGATGAGATCTCCGAAGGGGGAGGTCGGATCGTGACGACCGCCACAAAGGTTGCCATCAAGCCGCTAGAGGACCGCATTGTGGTCCAGCCGCTCGACGCTGAAGAGACCACGGCCTCAGGCCTGGTCATTCCGGACACTGCCAAGGAGAAGCCCCAGGAGGGCACTGTCCTGGCTGTTGGTCCGGGCCGCTTCGAGGACGGCAACCGCCTGCCGCTCGACGTGAGCGTCGGCGACATCGTGCTCTACAGCAAGTACGGCGGCACCGAGGTGAAGTACAGCGGCGAGGAGTACCTCGTCCTCTCGGCTCGCGACGTTCTCGCGATCGTCGAGAAGTAAGTCACCGAAGCCGGAAGACACTTCTGATC
>DATMEI010000775.1:0-6585 GCA_035556995.1 Streptomyces sp. | reverse complement strand
GCCCAGGTGCAGCAGCTCCAGCACCTCGTCGAAGGTCGCGGAGTCGGAGGCGCCGGGTGTGTTGACGGGGAAGATCCGCTCCAGGGCCTTCTTGCCGTCGGGGCCCGTGCCGAACAGGTCCGACTTCAGCTGCGACTCCCGTGCCCGCATCCAGTTGCGGTTGCCCTGCACCGTGTTGATCTCGCCGTTGTGTGCGACGAAGCGGTACGGGTGCGCCAGCGGCCAGCTCGGGAAGGTGTTGGTGGAGAAACGGGAGTGGACCAGCGCGATGGCGCTGGTGAAGCGCCGGTCGGACAGGTCGGGGAAGAAGGGTTCCAGCTGCCCCGTGGTGAGCATGCCCTTGTAGACGACGGTGCGTGCGGAGAGCGACGGGAAGTAGACCCCGGCCTCACGCTCGGCGCGCTTGCGCAGCACGAACGCGAGCCGGTCCAGGGCGATGCCCGTACGCGGCGTGTGCGCGGCTTCGCCTTCCGCCGCGTCCTTCACGAACAGCTGGCGGAAGACCGGCATCGTCGCGCGGGCGCCGGCACCGAGCAGTTCGGGGGCGACCGGGACGTCACGCCAGCCGAGGACGCTCAGTCCCTCTTCGGACGCGAGCGTCTCGATGTGTGAGACGGCCGTCGCGGCCTCGTCCTCGTCGGCGGGCAGGAAAGCGATGCCCACGGCGTAGGCGCCGGCCTCGGGAAGGGAGAAGCCGGCGGTCTCGCGCAGGAAGGCGTCCGGAACCTGGAGCAGCAGACCGGCGCCGTCGCCGGTGTCCGGGTCGGAGCCGGTGGCGCCTCGGTGCTCCAGGTTGCGCAGTACGGTCAGCCCCTGCTCGACCAGGTCGTGGCTGGGCTCCCCGGTCAGTGTCGCCACGAAGCCGACCCCACAGGCGTCGTGCTCGTGCCGCGGGTCGTACATCCCCTGCTTGGCAGGGTGGGCGGCCTGAGACGCTGAACGCATCGGCTCTCCCGTCGTCGTAGTGGCTTTCAGCTCCCCCTGGTTCGACCTGGGGGACCCCTCCCAGACCGGGTCTGGGACAGCGGGCACCGAGGGACGACGTTGGCCCTCTGCAGAACAAATTTCCGTGAAGGTTACATGATGGACCACACCCCGAAAAACGTATGCCCCATCTCGGAGTGTGGGATCGGTGACCACATGGCGATACGCAAAGGGGCTGTCCCGGGAACCTGCGGCGGAGGTGTGGGTGGCCCCTGCGCAGGGACGCGATGCTCGGACCCGGTGCGGGCTTCATTGCTCGCGGGCCTTACCGCTTCTGCCCCGCCCCCGGTGGCCTGAAACCGCCAAGTAACAAGAAGATCGTACGGCGGGCGCCTCGGCAGAGAACTCTTCGCTCTCCATGGTGTCACCCCACAGCCACACCGAAGGCCACACCCAAACCGTACGTCACAGCCGCCGCAGCGGCCCCGAGCGCCAGCTGCCTGAGCCCGCTGAACCACCACTGCCGCGCCGTGACCCTGGAGACGATCGCACCGCAGGCGAAGAGCCCCGCGAGCGCCAGCACCACGGCGTACCAGAGCGAGGTCGCACCCAGCAGATACGGCAGTACGGGCAGTACGGCCCCGACCGAGAAGGAGAGGAAGGAGGAGACGGCGGCGACCCTCGGCGAGGGCAGATCGGAGGGGTTCACCCCCAGCTCCTCGCGGGCGTGTGTCTCCAGGGCCTTCTCCGGATCCTCGTGCAGCTGCTGGGCGACCGCCATGGCCAGCTCGGGCTCGACACCCCGCGCCTGGTAGACCTCGGCGAGCTCCTTCAGTTCGTCCTCGGGGTGGCGCCGCAACTCGCGCCGCTCCACCTCCAGTTCGGCCTGCACCAGCTCGCGCTGCGAGGCGACGGAGGTGTACTCCCCGGCGGCCATGGAGAAGGCACCGGCCACCAGCCCGGCGAGACCGGAGATCACGATGGTCTGGGAGGAGGCCGAGCTGCCCGCGACTCCCGTCACCAGGCCGAGGTTGGAGACCAGGCCGTCCATGGCGCCGAACACGGTCGGCCGCAGCCAGCCCCCGTTGACGTCCCTGTGGGTGTGGTTCACGTGGTCGCTGCGGCGCAGGCGACCGTCCCGTTCCTCCGCGCCCGGCGTTGTATCCCGCTCCATGACCGCCATATCCGATTCGCTTCCTTGCGCAGCGGTGGAACCGACAGCCGGCGCCACCCTCCAGGACTTCGAAGGTATGCACGATGCGACCGCCCCCGCCAGCGAGGAAGGCCGAACTTACCCGGTGCGCCGAGCAGGGATCCGCCTGCGGCGGATCGGTGTGAAGCCGTGTCAGCACCAGGCGCCCGCTGTGAGATCTGGGTCACATGCCATTGACGCCCCCGACAACCGAGCGCAACATTCCTGTCACTCACTTCGCACTCCGGTCCGGGACGGCCGGGTGCGATCTGTAAACGTTTCCAGTTCGGACGCCGGCCGGTGAAGGGGCGAATTTGTGGTGACGACAGGCGGGCCTCCCACCGTCGAGACGATCGCCGAGCGCGCCGGGGTCTCCATAGCCTCGGTCTCCCGTGTGCTCAACGGCCACGGGGCTCGTCCCGACACCGTCCGGCGGGTGGAGCGCGCCGCAGCCGAGGTCGGATACGTACCCAATGCCGTGGCCCGCTCGCTCAAGGGCGGCCGGTCCATGCAGCTGACTTTCGCCATGCAGGACATCGGCAACCCCGTGTACGTCGCGATGGTCCGGCAGATACAGACGATCACCAAGGCACACGGTTACCGCCTGCTCCTGCATTCGACTGACGCCGTCGTCGAGGACGAGCTCGCCGTGCTCCGCAGCCTCGCCGACCGCACGAGCGACGGGCTGATCCTCTGCCCCATCCGCATCACCCCCGAGCACATCGAGGCGCTGCACACCGCGGCCCGGCCGGTCGTCGTCATCGGCTCCCTCCCCGAGGACGCCCCCGTGGACAGCGTGCGTGCCGACTCCGTCACCGGCTCCGAACTGGCCGTACGCCATCTCGTCGCCACGGGACGCCGCCGCATCGCCTTCATCAACGGGCCCGCCGACACCGTCCCCGGACGCAACCGCCACCGCGGCTACCACCAGGCCCTCGACGCATGCGGTCTGCCCGCCGACCCCGCCCTGGTGGAGACGACGGAGTTCACCATCGAGGCGGGCGCCGCCTCCCTGCACCGGCTGCTGGACGCCACCCCCGGCATCGACGCCGTCTTCTGCGCCAACGACCAGCTGGCACTCGGCGCCTCGCAGGCCCTGCACGACCGCGATCTGCGCATACCCGAGGACGTCGCCGTCGCCGGCATGGACGACACGCTCCTGGTACGGGCCGGCTGGCCGCCGCTGACCAGCGTCGACCTCGGCTCCGGCGAGCGCGGACGCATCGCGGCGGAGATGCTGCTGGAGCGGATATCCGAGGAGCAGGACGGCGGTGGCTCCGCCCCCGCCCCGGCCCGCGTGCAGACCGTCACGCCGCGACTGGTCGTACGCGCCTCCTCCGCGCCGGCGGAGGTGACCCGATGAGCGTCACCGCACCCGGCACCGCCAAGGCACCCGACAACCGCGGCACCGCACCCCCCAGGTCAGCGGGAGCGCGCAAGCAGGCACTCGGTCTGGACCGCGACGCGTGGTTCCTGCTGCTGCCGGCGCTGCTGCCGATCCTGCTGCTGAGCGCCGGGCCTCTGCTGTACGGCCTGTCGCTGGCCTTCACCGACGCGCAGTCGGGCCGCACGGAGGTCACCAAGTTCGTCGGGGCCGACAACCTCGTGGACCTGCGGTTCGACTCGCTCTTCTGGGACTCGTTCAAGATCGGCCTGATCTGGGCCGTGTGCGTGACGGCCCTGCAGTTCGTGCTGGCGCTGGGCCTGGCCGTCCTGCTCAACCAGAACCTCCGCTTCCGGTGGCTGGCCCGTACGCTCGCGCTCGTACCGTGGGCGATGCCCGAAGTCGTCATCGGCATCATGTGGCGGCTGGTCTACCACCAGGACGCGGGCATCCTGAACGCCACCCTGAACGATCTGCATCTGATCTCCGAGAACGTCGACTGGCTCGCCGGCCTCTCCCTCGCCCTTCCCGCCGTCATCGTGGTCGGCGTATGGGCCGGGATGCCGCAGACAACTGTCGTACTGCTGGCGGGACTTCAGAACGTCCCGCACGAACTGCACGAGGCCGCAGCCCTCGACGGCGCCGGACTGTGGCGCCGCTTCCGCACGGTGACGTGGCCGACGCTGAAGCCCGTCGTCCTCTCCATCACCGCGCTCAACTTCATCTGGAACTTCAACTCCTTCGGCCTTGTCTACGTGCTGACGGGCGGCGGACCCGGCGGTGCGACCCGGCTGCCGATGCTCTTCGCCTACGAAGAGGCCTTCCGCTACGGGCAGTTCGGCTACGCCGCCGCGATGGGCCTGGTGATGGTCGCCGTCATCGCCGTGCTGCTGGCGGTCTTCCTGCGCAACCGTCTGAAGGGGGACGACCAGTGAACTCGTCGCGAGGGGGCGCCTCCGGACAGCTGGCGCGCACCGGCCAGTACCTGGCCCTGATCTGCTATCTGGTCTTCCTGGCCTTCCCGCTGTTCTGGCTGATCTCCACGGCCTTCAAGTCACCGCAGGAACTGGGGTCGGTGAATCCGACGTGGCTGCCGCAGCACCCGTCCCTGGACAGCTTCACCGCCGCCTTCGAGCAGCAGCCGCTCGCGCGCTCGGCGCTCAACAGCCTGATCGTGGCGGGCTGCGCGGCGGCGGTCTCGGTGTCGATCGCGGTGCCCGCGGCGTACGCGATGGTCCGGTACCGCTCACCGGTCAGCAAGGCGGCGACGGGCTGGATCCTGGTCAGCCAGATGTTCCCCTTCGTGCTGGTGATCATCCCGCTGTTCCTGGTGCTGAAGAGCTTCCACCTCATCAACTCCCTTACAGGGCTCGTCCTTGTGTACGTGGTCTGGAATCTGCCCTTCGCCCTGTGGATGCTCCAGGGGTATGTACGGGCCGTGCCCGCCTCGCTGGAGGAGGCCGCCGCGATTGACGGCTGCGGCCGCTTCAGAACCCTGGTCAGTGTGGTCTTCCCCCTGCTCACCCCGGGTCTGGTCGCCACGGTGATGTTCTCCTTCGTCACCGCCTGGAACGAGTTCTTCTTCGCCCTGGTCCTGCTCAAGTCCCCGGAGAAGCAGACGATGTCAGTGATCCTGACCCACTTCATCGGCGCGGAGGGCGCCGCCGACCTCGGGCCGCTCGCCGCGGCAGCCGTCATGGCGACCCTCCCCAGCCTCCTCTTCTTCAGCCTGCTCCAGCGACGTCTGGTCAGCGGCATCATGAGCGGGGCGGTGAAGGGCTGATGCGCCGGCGCGACTTCCTCACCACCGCCGCTGCCGCCGCGGGCGCCACCACCCTGCTGGGCGGCTGCGCCGGCGGGCCGGGTGACGACTCCGGGCCGCTGGACTATCTGAGCCTGGCCTGGCAGAAGGAGTCGATCGAGGTCAACAAGGCCCTGGTGGCGGAGTGGAACAAACGCAACCCGCCCTCGGCCAGGGTCCGTTACGTACAGGGAGCCTGGGAGAGCGTCCACGACCAGCTGCTGACCTCCTTCGAGGGCGGCGAAGCGCCCGACATCATCCACGACGAGGCAAACGACCTCACGGACTTCGCTCACGGCGGCTACCTCGCCGACCTCGGCGGCCTGCTGCCGGCGGACCTGAAGAAGCAGATCCCACAGGCCAGTTGGGACATGGCCAGCTTCGCCGGCGGCGTCTACGGGGTGCCGTTCCTGCAGGAGCCGCGGGTGCTGATCGCCAACCGCGAACTGCTGGAGAAGTCCGGGGCACGGATGCCGACCGCCCAACGGCCGTGGAGCTGGGCCGAGTTCGAGGACGTCGCGAAGAAGCTGACCCGCGGACGTACGTACGGCGTGGCCTGGTCGATGAAGGAGCCGGTCAATCAGTCCGTGAACCTCGCCATGACCACAGGCGGTGCCGTCTTCCACCGCGAGGGAGGCAAGGACGTCATCCGTTTCGGCAGCGCCGACTCGCACGTCGTCGAACTGATACACCGGCAGGTCCACCAGGACCGTACGGCAGCCAGGGGCAGCCTCGGCATGGCCGGTTCCGACACCCTCCCGGGATTCTTCGACGGGCGGTACGCGATCGTGCCGCTGAACTTCTCCTTCCGGCAGCAGGTCCAGCAGCAGGCCCCCGAGGGATTCGAATGGGTGACGCTGCCGATGCCCGCCGGGACCGGCGCCCCGGGCGGGGGACAACTACAAGGTGTCAGCCCTCAGACCCTGTCCATTTCGCAGGACACCACGCGCAAGAAGGCAGCCATGGCGTTCGTCGCGTTCATGACCCGGCCGGATCACATGGCGCGTCTGGCCGAGGGTGACTGGCTGGTGCCCACCGGCCGCGAAGCACTGCGCGACCCCGCCCTGAACACCGAGAAGCACGGCTGGAGCACCGGCCTTCGGACCGCCTCCGACCTGCGGGGCTCACCGGTCCTCGGCGTACGCGGCTACCCCGAGTGGAAGGACAAGGTCGCCACGCCCGCCCTGCAGGAGTACTACGGCGGCAGCATCAGCCTGAGCACGCTGCGCGACAAGCTCGTCGAGGACGGAAACCGCGTCCTCGCCCGCTACCAGCGCTGAGCGA
>DATMEI010000774.1:0-4245 GCA_035556995.1 Streptomyces sp. | reverse complement strand
CACGTTGCCGGAGTCGAGGGAGCCGAAGAAGAACGCCTTCCAGCTTTCGCTGCCTGCCTGAGCCGCTGCCGAGTAGAAGGAGTTGGCGTAACCCGAGGCGCCGAGCCCGTACAGGAAGAGGACCGCCGTCAGCGCGAGCAGCGCCCAGTAGGAGGGACGCTCCCAGCGTGGGCGGACCACCGGGTGGCCGGGAGCCGCCGTCTCACTGGTGGATGAGAAGAAGGGCAGGGAGAAGCGGGCAAAGGCGGTCATGCGGTGGTCCGTTCCGTCGAGACTTCGTCGTCGCTTTCCCCGGCGAAGACCCAGGTGCGGAAGAGCAGGAAACGCAGCAGCGTCGCGGCCAGGTTGGCGACGATGAGCACCGCGAGTTCTGTGCTGTGCGACGGGGCCGCGTCGGCGGTTTCGAGAGCGGCGAGCGAACCGCTGGTGAGCGCCAGTCCGATGGCGAAGACCAGCAGCCCCTGCGCCTGATGCCGCACGATGCCCGCGCGCCCGCGGACGCGGAAGGTGTGACGGCGGTTGGCGGCCGTATTGCCGAGTGCGGTGAACAGCAGCGCAAGGGCGTTGGCGTACTGCGGGCCGAGTCCCAGGCGCAGCAACGAGTAGGCCGCGAGGTAGGCGAGTGTGCTGAGGGCGCCGATCACGCAGAAGCCGGCCAGTTGGCGGGCCAGTCCGTTCGGCAGTCCGTGCACCTGACGGTCGCGCGGGTCGTCACCGAAGGGACGCCGCAGCCGCGCGAGCGGCAGCGAACCCGTCGCCAGCGCGCGCCCCACCCGCCAGACGCCGCGCAGGTCGGCCAGTGCCGTGCGCACGAGATCGACGCGGCTGTCGGGGTCGTCCACCCAGTCGACCGGCACTTCGTGGATGCGCAGCCCGGCGCGCTCGGCGAGCACCAGCAGCTCCGTGTCGAAGAACCACCCCGTGTCCTCCACCAGCGGCAGCAGCCGGTCCGCCACCTCGCCGCGTATGGCTTTGAAGCCGCACTGTGCGTCGGAGAAGCGGGAGGAGAGCGAGCCGCGCAGGATCAGGTTGTAGGCACGGGAGATCAGCTCCCGCTTCGGACCTCGCACCACCCGCGCGCCACTCGCCAGCCGTGTTCCGACGGCGATGTCGGAGTGCCCGGAGATCAGCGGTGCCACCAGCGGAAGCAGGGCGTTGAGGTCGGTGGAGAGGTCCACGTCCAGATAGGCGCGTACCGGCGCGTCCGAACGGACCCACACCGTGTGCAGCGCACGGCCGCGCCCCTTCTCCTCCAGGCGGACAGTGACCACATCGCTCAGTTCGGCGGCCAGCCGTGTGGCGATCCGCTGTGTGCGGTCAGTGCTCGCGTTGTCGGCGACGGTGATGCGGAAGCCGTACGGGAAGTGGCCCGTGAGGTATGTGTGCAGTCGCCGTACGGAAGTCTCAAGGGCGCTCTCCTCGTTGTGTACGGGCACGACGATGTCGAGCACTGCCGGACCGGGATCGTTCCCCGGCAGCGCCGTCGCCGTCGCTGTCGGTGTCGGCAGTGACAGCGGCCGACGGGCGGGCAGGGATTCTGCCGGCGGAGTGTCTGTTCGCATGTCCGAACAGTTGTCAACTGCCCTGTCAGGAGGGTGTGCTGAGGCTGTGCGCCGTCTGTGAATTGCCCTGCGCCGCCGGTTCCGCGTCGTCCGCGTGCGCCGCACGTTCCGTACGGGCGGCAGCCGGGAGCCGTACGGCGAAGACCGTACGGCCCGGCGCGCTCTCCACCGTCACCCGTCCGTCGTGCGCGGTGACGACGGCTTCCACGATGGCCAGACCGAGTCCCGTGCTGCCGTGCGCGCGTGACCGTGTGGCGTCGCCGCGGGCGAACCGCTCGAAGATGCGCGGCAGTACGGCCGGCGCGATGCCGGGCCCGTCGTCCTCGACCTCGACGACGACCTGGCCTTCGGCGGGTGCCGACCGCAGTCGCGCGGTGACTGTGGAGCCGGGGGGCGTGTGCGCGCGTGCGTTCGCCAGCAGGTTGACCAGCACCTGCTGCAACCGTGTGGCGTCACCCCGCAACTCGACCGGTTCGGCGGGCAGTTCCAGCCGCCACACATGGCCCGGGCCGGCGGCACGTGCGTCGCTCACCGTGTCCACGACGAGCGAGGAGAGCCCCACATCCGTACGCTCCAGGGGCCTTCCCGCGTCCAGCCGGGCCAGCAGCAGAAGATCCTCCACGAGCCCCGTCATCCGCGCCGCCTCGGCCTCGATCCGGTTCAGGGCGTGCCGGGTGTCCGGTGCGCGGTCCACGGCAGAGCGGGCGCCGGTGTCCGTTCCGGCCAGCTCGGACCCGTCCCCGTCCCCGGCACCGTCCCCGGCACCGTGGTCCGGACTGCTCGGGACCCGCCGGGTCAGCTCCGCGTAGCCGCGGATCGAGGCCAGCGGCGTGCGCAGTTCGTGGCTGGCGTCGGCGACGAACCGGCGTACCCGCGTCTCGCTCTCCTGCCGGGCCGCCAGCGCTGCTCCGACGTGCCCCAGCATTCTGTTGAGTGCCGCTCCGACCTGGCCGACCTCGGTGCGCGGGTCCGTGTCACGCTCGGACACCCGGTGAGGCAGCTCCACATCGCCGCTGTGCAGGGGCAGTTGGGCGACCCGTGTCGCGGTCGCCGATACCCGGCGCAGCGGGCGGAGCGCGATACGCACCATCGCCGTGCCCGCGATGCCTGCCGCGACCAGCCCGGCGGCGGACACACACACCTCGACGACGACGAGGGTGTTCAGGGTGGACTGGACACCGCTCCTCGGCAGACCGACCAGAAGGCCGGTCTCCTCTCCGCGGAGCGCGCTGCCGGACTGGACGCGGTAGTCGCCCAGCCCCGGCAGCGACACCGAGTGCGGACGGCCGTCGAGCGGCACTGCACCGAGTGCCTCGCTCTGGGCTCTTGTCAGCCCGGTCAGCCGGTCGGACGGGTCCGTGCCGGGGCCACCGCCCGCGTCGGTGCTGCGCGCAGCACTTGTCAGCTCACCGTTGCCGTCCGTGCGTGCCCCGACGGTGCCGATGGGCTGCCCCGGTATGGCGACGAAGCGCAAGTCGTCGGCGCGTGGTGGCTCACGTTCGCGGGGTGGCCCGTATGAACGCTGCACGGAAGCGCTCAGCTCGTCATCCAGGCGCGATTCCAGCGAGGCGTTGACGGCTATGGCGGTGACGGTGCCGATCACGGCGCAGACGACGGCGATCAACGCGACGGCCGAGACGACGAGTTGGGTACGCAGCGACCAGCGCCGGCGGGGTCGTGCACCCTGTCGTCGCTTCACGGCCCCTCCCCGGCAGCGGGGGCGGGGGCGGCCTTGATGAGATATCCGGCGCCCCGGCGGGTGTGGATCATCGGGGCACGTCCGGCGTCGATCTTCCGGCGCAGGTACGAGATGTAGAGCTCGACGACGTTGGCACGGCCGCCGAAGTCGTAGCTCCAGACCCGGTCCAGTATCTGCGTCTTGCTCAGCACCCGGCGCGGATTCCGCATCAGGTAGCGCAGAAGCTCGAACTCCGTCGCCGTCAGCTGGATCTCGCTGCCGCCCCGCGTCACTTCGTGGGTCTCCTCATCGAGCGTCAGGTCCCCGACCTCGAGCATCGACTCCAGCCGTACAGTCAGCGCGCCCGACCGGCGCAGCAGTCCGCGCAGCCTTGCGACGAGCTCTTCGAGGGAGAAGGGCTTGGTGACGTAGTCGTCTCCGCCCGCTGTCAGCCCGGCGATACGGTCCTCCAGGGCGTCCTTGGCCGTCAGGAACAGCACGGGGACCTCGGCCAGCTCCCGTCGCAGTCCGCCGAGCACGGCCAGCCCGTCCATGTCGGGCAGCATCACGTCCAGGACGACCGCATCCGGCCGCCAGTCACGTGCGGTGCGCAGCGCCGAGGCGCCGTCGCCCTCGGCCCGGGTCTGCCACCCCTCGTAGCGCAGCGCCATCGACAGCAGATCGGTGAGCGCGTCCTCGTCGTCGACGACGAGGACGCGGGAGGGACGGTGGCGGGAGGCAGCGGTGTCGTTCATGGGCACAGGCTGTGCCCCGTCCCTGAGAGCTGCCTGTGGATTCCCTGTGCGGACGCTGAGTACCCCCGGGCGGAGAGCGTCCGCAACCACGCCTCCCCAGCGGTGCTCGTGGACGTCCGGAACGTATCCGGCAAAGGGGTGACTCGCCCGCGGCGGTGAAGGTTGTGGCCGTTCCGCGCTCACCGACCCCGTCAGGGTTGGCACTGGTTGTCAGGCGGCGGATGGAGCGGCTCCGAGTGGGACGTCCGAG
>DATMEI010000773.1:0-2501 GCA_035556995.1 Streptomyces sp. | reverse complement strand
TCAACTTCGCCTTCAAGCGGGATGCCGCCGGCTCCCTGGACAGCCTGTTCACCGGATACTCCGCGGCCCTTCAGGAAGGAGCCCTGCGCGACGTCGCGATCCTCAGCTACGTCAGCTCGCATGACGACGGGGCGCCGTATGATCCGGACCGGAAGGACCCCTTCGGCGCCGGGACCCGCCTGCTGCTCGCGCCGGGCGGCGCCCAGATCTACTACGGCGACGAGCTGGCGCGGCCTCTGCGGGTCGCGGGCGCCGAGGGAGACGCCAACCTGCGGTCATTCATGAACTGGAGTGACCTGGAGGGTGGGAATGTTGCCGCCGGGGTCCTGACGCATTGGCGGAAGGTGGGCCGATTCCGCCGGGAGCACCCGGCCGTGGGCGCCGGAGTCCATCGCACGCTTCAGACGACGCCGTACATCTTCAGTCGCAGCCTCGAGGCGGCCGGGCGAGTCGATCGGGTGCTGGTGGCGATGGATCAGGGAGAGGGTGCCAAGGCAATTCCGGTCTTCGGTGTGTTCCCGGATGGCACCGACGTGGTCGACGCCTACTCCGGCGTGATGGGCACGGTGAGGAACGACACGGTGTCAGTCACCACCGGATCGGGCCTGGTGTTGCTTGGTGAGCGGCGGTGAAGGTGGCGTGCCGTAGGGATCAGGGCTCCCGAAGCCACACTGTGGCCGTTCGCGGCTGCAACTGCGCGCGGAGGGCGCCGTCGGCGACGGTTACGGCCCCGCCCCCCGGAAAGGCGACGCGATACCTCCCATCCGCCGCGAGTGACACCTCGTGTGGCGCGTTCGAGGTGTTGAAGGCGATGACGGCGCGCTGGTCGCCGAGGACGCGTTCATACGCCAGCAGTCCGCGCGCGTCGTCGGTAGCGAGCCAGCTCAAGGTTCCGTCCGCGAAGAGGCGGAGGTGCTGCTTCCTCAGGGCGATCAGGTCCCGATACGTTCGGAACAGTGCGGTGTCGGGCGCTACGGTGTCGCGTGCCCGGGGCCGGCCGAAGGGGTGCGCCGTCTCGTCGTCGTAGCGCTGGCCGGACCATACCATCGGCTTCCGCTCGTCGGGGTCATCCGCGCCCCACATACCCACCTCATCGCCATTCCAGATGTGCGGCGCTCCGACGTAGGTAAACTGCTGCACGAGAATCAGCTGCTGCGTTCGGCGGGTGCGCTCGTCGGGCCGGCCGATCCGGTAGGCGGGGTCCTCGCGCGGGTTGTTGTGGTACTTGTAGCGGCCCGGGTTGTAGATCGAGGTACCGAAACGCGGCGTGTCGTGGCTCGCGGTGAGGTTCATCATCGCCTTGAGCGGCGCCGGCCCGATGCCGGCGGTCAGCGAGTCGAGCTGCGCGGCGTACCGCGAGGCGGTCAGAGCGGGCGCCGAGCCGGCGAAGAAGCTGCGCGTCGGCATGTACCAGCGATAGTTCATCACGGCGTCGAACACGTCGCCCTCGAGCCAGGGCGCCGGGTCGTACATCTTGTCCGGCCATGACTCCCACCACACTTCGCCGACCAGGTAGGCGTTCGGATTGATGCTCCGGACGAACTTCCGGTAGTCGCGCCAGAAGCCGAGGGGCACCATCTCGGCCACGTCGAGCCGGAAGCCGTCCACGCCGTCCGATGGGTCGCCGTCCCCGTTGGGGTCCAGCCAGCGGCGGGTGACGCTGAACACGAGGTCCCTGACGGCCGGCACGAGGTTCCCGTCGATGGCGCCGTGGGTCTTACCGGCCGGACGGCCGATCTTCTTCCATTCCGGCAGCCACGGCACCCCGACCCATCCTCGGTACGCGAACTCGTTGGTGTCGGGAGTCGAGGCGTCGTCGAAGCGTTCGATCTCGTACCAATCGGCGAACCGGGAGGCCCGCTGGCGCTCGAGCACGTCCCGCCATGCCCAGAAGGTGATCCCGGTGTGGTTCCACGAGTAGTCCACGATGATGCGCATGCCGCGCCGGTGGACCTCGCGCACCAGGGCGAGGAAGAGACTGTCGGCAGCGGACCAGCCCCAGGTGGCCGGGTCCGCGGGGTCTTCGGCCGCCGCCCGTGCCTCGTCGCCGCGCGGGTCGGGGCCGAAGTTGCGATCGATGTGGTGGTAGGCTCTGGCGTCGTACTTGTGGAGCGACGGCGCGTCGTTCACCGGGTTGAGGTAAAGGGCAGTGACGCCGAGGTCCTGGAGATAGTCCAGCCGGTCCATCACCCCCTGAAGATCACCGCCGTACCGGCGGAACTGCACGGTGGCGTAGAAGTCGTTGCCGGTGGCTTTGGCCCAGGGCTCCTGCCGGTACCAGTCGTGCGACCACGGCGTGGGCCGCCACCCGTCCGGCGACGGCTGGTCCGTCACGCCGATGATGTCTCGCGCGGTGGGCTCGTTCGACGGGTCGCCGTTTCGGAAGCGCTCGACGAAGATCTGGTACCAGATGGCGTCCGCGGCCCAGGCGGGCACCTCCAGCTGGGTGATACCGGGATCCCGGGGCGCAGGGCTTGCGCACGCCGTGGCGAGGAGCAGCA
>DATMEI010000772.1:0-5749 GCA_035556995.1 Streptomyces sp. | reverse complement strand
TGCGCGCCCGTCAGCCACAGCAGTGTGACGAGGGACGCGGCGGTGGCGCCCAGCAGTCCGAGGTTGAACACCCTGTTCGTACGGCGGTAGTTGCGCCGCTGAGCCCACACGAGCGCGCCGATGGCGATGCCCCCGGTGGCGAGCGCGAACCAGGGCCATTCCTTCGCGTCCGCGTAGTCGTCGTCGAGGCGTGCGGTCTGTGCCGTGTAGAGCATCTCGGCTGCGGGCAGCAGCTGGTCGCGCATCCGCTCGTTGGCGTAGCGGAGGTAGGCACCGCCGAGGGGCAGCCCCTGCCGGTTGTTGGCCCGCGCGGACTCCACCAGCCCGGTGTATTCGGGCAGTCCGCGGTTGAGCTTGGTGATCTGCCGCTGCGCCGAAGCGGAGCCCTTGGAGTTGGCTGCCGCGGAGGCCAGCAGTTCGGACGCCTCGCTGATGTTCTTCTCGTACCGCTCACGTACGGCACGCGGCTCGTCGCCGCCCGCGAGAAAGCCGCTGGACGCCGCCGTATCCGCGTCGGCCAGCGAGCGGTAGATGCGCGACGCGTCCACGCTGAGGGGCTGGCTGTGCTCCACGACCGAGTCCGCGGCGCCCGTACGGTCCGAGAACTGCCATGCGGTCACGGAGCCGAACAGCAGCACCAGCAGGGCCAGTACGGCCCCGATGACACGCAACCGCCCCGGCTCGGTCATCACTTCGGCCCGCAGGCGGCGCACGCCGTCGGCCCACGCGGTGCCGCGCGGCGGCTCCGGAGACGGCGGCGGCGCGGACGACGGCGAGGGTTGCGGCCCGGGTGGCGTGTGCACCGGCTGAGCCGGTCCGGGCAGGGAGCCGGGCGGCTGCGCCGGTTGCGCAAGCGGCTGTGTCACGGCTCGGTACCCTCCCCCTTGGTCACTGACGGCCCCTGCTCCCGTGCCTACGTTGTGCGATGTCCCTGTCGCAACGGGTTCGGAGCGCAACGCCAGAGTATGGCCGCGGGAACTCCGACCACACCGTTTCGGCAGGGATCTTGTTCGGATCGGGATCTGCTCGTGGCCGCTGTGCCGTCAACTCATCAACACGCGTCCGGCCCCAACTCCGGTTCCCTCCCGCACGGCGAAGAAGATCACTGTGGCCGGCCGTGCCCGCCCGGACCGATGCCAGGGGTCCAGGCAGCCGGGTCCGGGCAGTCGGGTCCGGGCAGTACGGGTCCGGGCAGTCGGCGTCACGGGCAGTACGCGTCGCGCGCAGTCAGAGCAGCAGCCACAGACCCTTCGCCGTCGTGGCCACACCGCCCGCCAGCGCAAGACCGAGGATGATGCGGCGCGCTCCCCTCTCCGGCGTACGGGCGGCGAGAAGCCCGCCCAGCAGGATGCCCGCCCCCATCGTCACGGCGACCAGCAGCCACGCGGAACGGCCGAGGTGGGGAACTCCCTTGGCCATGACCGACAGAAGGTTGACCACAAGACCGTAGAACTGGGCGTTGGGCACGAACTCCCGTGCCGTCCACCCCGCGTTGACGGCGTAGAGGGACAGTGCCGGGCCGCCGGTCCCCGCTGCGGAGTTCATGAACCCGCTGGCCGCGCCCGCGGCAACAGCCCCACCGGTGCCGTGCATCGACCTCACACGGGCGCCGAGGAGGACCAGCGTCACCGCCACGGTGATGAGCGCGCCGAGACCGGTCAGCAGAACCGGCTCGGGCAGCCGCAGGGCGAGCCATGCGCCCAGCGGGACGGTCAACGCCGCGGCAGCGACCAGCGGCACCATGGTGCGAAGCTGGACCTGCCGCCAGGTCGTGGCCAGACCGACGACGCCGATGACGACGCCCGCGCAGTTGACCAGAGCGACTCCCTGCACCGGCCCCATCAGCAGCACCAGGAGCGGTGAGGCGAGCAGCCCGAAGCCGATTCCCGCCAGCCGCTGCACGGACGAGCCCAGCAGCACGATGCCGCCGAGCAGGGTGAGAATGGGCAGGCCGCTGAGCACCCTCCGAACCTAGCCGCAGGACCGGGAAGACTGGAGGGGCGGGTTCCGGCTTACTGTCGGGACGGGCCGGATTGCGACTGGCCGGCCCGGACCATTCCGGAAAATCCGGACTGCTGCGAATGAACCGCGACGAACCGCCACTTGACGACCGCTCGGCTCCCGCCCGTGGGCCTGACGGCCGCCGCCGGAGTGCTCAACTCCCGCCCAGCGGCCAGGTGTACGGGCCCTCCGGGTCATCCAGCCAGGCCCACTGCTCACCGTCCCGGATCGTCATGCCGTAGCGCTCCCGCACGGGCCGGCCCGCGGTACGCCACAGCTCGTACACGTCATGCGGCTCCATCGAGCCCGCCGTCAGGCCGAACAGGAACTGGAACGAATCCTGCCGCTGTGCGTGCCGCGGGATCTCGTACCGTGCCGGCGGCTTCACGGGCGCCGACGTCCCGCCTCCGCGCAGCGGCACGAAGAAGGCCGGGGTGTCCAGGAAGCGCCCCGTGGCGTGCTGCTCGTCGGCCACGTTCAGGCTGACGAGACCGGTGCCGAGGGGTGCCAGGAGCAGCGCCCCGGCCGCACACTGCTCCAGCCACGCAGCGGGTACGGACGACAGTGCGCAGGTGGCGATGATGCGGTCGTACGGCGCGTACGCGGGAGCGCCCCGCGCGCCGTCTCCCGTGACGACCCGTGGACGGTAGCCCGCGGCGGCCAGATGCTCCCGGGCGGCGGTGGTGATCTCGGGGTCGAGGTCGATGGTGGTGACACGCGAGTCGCCCAGGCGATGTGCGAGGAGCGCCGCGTTGTAGCCGGAGCCGGCGCCGATCTCCAGCACGCTCATGCCGTCGTGCACGTCCAGCGCCTCCAGCATGCGCGCCATCAGCGAGGGCTGGCTGCTGGAGGAGACCAGTTCACCGTCGCGCACCCGCGTGGCCAGCGGTACGTCGTCGTAGACCCCTGCCAGCCAGCGGGACCGGCACCCGGGGTCGGGGTCGTCCCGCCACAGCCGTTCGGGACCGCCGTCCGGGCCGGTGACGTAATAGAACGGCACGAACAGTTCGCGCGGCACCTCCGCGAAGGCGGCCTCCCACGCGGGGTCGGCGAGTGAGCCGCTCGCAACGATCAGCTGCAGGAGGTCCGAGGCAACTGCCATGCCTCCACTGTGCTGGCCGGGCGCCCTGCACGCGAGGCCGCAGGGCCGACCTCTCACCGGCATCTCACCGGTCTCACCGGCCTGTCTCGGCCACCGCCCACGGCCTGCCCTCCCCGTATGCGCCGCTACGCACCCGTACGTCCCACCCGGGCATGGCATGGGCGCAGGAGGCCTGGATGTAGGACCAGCGGCCTCGACCGGTGCGTCTGCGACCATGGAGGCGTGATGGAGATTCCGCGCGGCAGCTTGCAGACGCAGACCTTCTACGAGCAGGTCGGCGGCGAGGAGACCTTCCGACGGCTCGTGCACCGCTTCTACCAGGGCGTCGCCGAGGACCCGGTGCTGCGCCCCATGTACCCGGAGGAGGACCTCGGTCCGGCCGAGGAACGGCTCACGCTGTTCCTCATCCAGTACTGGGGCGGGCCCCGCACGTACAGCGACACCCGCGGTCATCCCCGACTGCGCATGCGGCACGTGCCGTTCAAGGTCGACCGGGCGGCGCACGACGCGTGGCTGAAGCACATGCGGGACGCCTTCGACACCCTGGACCTCGCCCCCGAGCACGAACGGCAGCTCTGGGACTACCTCGTGTACGCCGCGGCATCCATGGTCAACTCCGAGGACTGAGCCCGCCCGGCAGCCGCCGCTCGAACTGCGCCTGCGCCACGGTCACCTCGGCATTCGCCCCCTGACGGCCGCCAGGACTGCCAGGAGCAGCAGGACCGCCAGGAGCACGGCACCACGCCGGGCGGTACAGCGGCGGCGGGTGCGGGCGTCACACGGGAGTGACGCTCAGCCCGGCCCCCTGGTCACCGCCGTGCCGGACCACGACCGAACCTTCAGGCGTGCGCAACCGCAGCCAGGAACCGGTCTTCAGCAGGGCCAGCGGTTCATCACCGACGAGGAAGCCCAGCGCGTGGGCGGCGTGCACGGCGCGCAGCGGCAGCTCCGTCCTGCCCAGCGACCGGGACCAGATCTCCTCGGCCAGCGCGTCCAGCTTCTCGCGGGTCCGTTCTCGCTGCCCCAACTGCTCGGCGCGCCGGCGGAATTCGCCCACAGCGGTGGCTGCCACGGCGCGGACCGCATCCGCCGGTACCTCCCCGAACGCCTCCCAGCCCCCGCGCGGCGGCAGCACACCCGTCCACGGCGGCCCCGTCACCGCGGCAGGCACCGTGAAGGCTTCGGCGGGCTCGTCGATGCTTTCGAGCAGTTCACCGGCGGAGACGGTGGCGTCCGCGTCGACCGGCTCCAGCAGCCGACCGGTCCGTACCACCACCACCTCGAAACGGGCGGGCTTCGCGAAGATCCCGACCACGCCTCCGCCCGCCTGGATACGGACGGCGGCGCTCTTCTCCCAGCGCAACAGCCGCTTGAGGAAGACGTCCAGGCCCGCCGCCTCACCCGGGTCAGCGAATACGAGGCGCTGACGCACTGTCATCGCAATAGCCTTCCAGGAACGCCCGTTCGTCCGCGGTCAGCCGACGGGGGCGCTCCTCCTTCAGGTCGTAGGGGACGATGACGGTCGTGGCCTGGGCGTAGACCGCCTGCGCGTCCTTGATCTCGTACGCGAGGGTGGCCGAGGCCGCGTTGAGCTTGGTCACCCAGGTCTCGATCGTCACCGGCTCGTGCCGGTGGAAGAGCGGACGCAGATAGTCGATCTCGTGCCGGGCCACGACGCTGCCGCCCTTGAACGGCACCTCCCCGCCGGAGGAGAGCACCGACTCCCCCGCCAGCCGGAACATGAAGTCGATCCGCGCCTCCTCCAGATAGCGGAGGTAGACGACGTTGTTGACGTGCCCGAAGGCGTCCATGTCCGACCAGCGCAGGGGGCACTGATATGTATGCCGCACGTATCGGCCCGTCCCCGCCTCAGCCCCGGGTGAGCTTCTTGTAGGTCGCACGGTGCGGACGTGCCGCGTCCGGGCCCAGCCGCTCGATCTTGTTCTTCTCGTAGGACTCGAAGTTGCCTTCGAACCAGAACCACTTGGACTCGCCCTCGTAAGCGAGGATGTGCGTGGCGACGCGGTCGAGGAACCAGCGGTCGTGGGAGACGACCACGGCGCAGCCCGGGAACTCCAGCAGCGCGTTCTCCAGCGAGGACAGCGTCTCGACGTCCAGGTCGTTGGTCGGCTCGTCGAGGAGCAGCAGGTTGCCGCCCAGCTTGAGGGTGAGCGCGAGGTTGAGGCGGTTGCGCTCACCACCGGACAGCACGCCCGCGGGCTTCTGCTGGTCCGGGCCCTTGAAGCCGAACGCGCTGACGTACGCACGCGAGGGCATCTCGACGTTGCCGACCTGGATGTGGTCCAGGCCGTCCGAGACGACCTCGAACACCGTCTTCTTCGGGTCGAGTCCGCCGCGGTTCTGGTCGACGTAGGACAGCTTGACCGTGTCGCCGACCCGCACCGTCCCGGAGTCCGGCTGCTCGAGACCGACGATCGTCTTGAACAGCGTGGTCTTGCCGACGCCGTTCGCGCCGATCACGCCGACGATCCCGTTGCGCGGCAACGTGAAGGACAGTTCGTCGATCAGCACGCGGTCCCCGAAGCCCTTCCTCAGGCCCTTGACCTCGATCACCTGGCTGCCGAGGCGCGGGCCGGGCGGGATCTGGACCTCCTCGAAGTCGAGCTTCTTGGTGCGGTCGGCCTC
>DATMEI010000771.1:0-5013 GCA_035556995.1 Streptomyces sp. | reverse complement strand
CCCGTCGAGGGCGCGCGTGGCGGCTTCGGCGTCTTCCGGATGTGAGGGGTGACGTGGTGAGGGGAAACATGATCACTTCAGTGCTGGTGGCTAACCGTGGCGAGATCGCCCGGCGAGTCTTCCGTACCTGCGCGGAACTGGGCATCGCCACAGTCGCGGTCCACTCCGACGCCGACGCGCAGGCGCCGCACGTACGGGAGGCCGACGCCGCGGTGAGGCTGCCGGGCGACGCGCCCGCGGACACCTATCTGCGCGGCGACCTGATCGTCGAGGCCGCGCTGGCGGCCGGCGCGGACGCCGTGCATCCGGGCTACGGATTCCTCTCCGAGAACGCCCAGTTCGCGCGGGCCGTGCAGGACGCGGGACTCGTGTGGATCGGCCCGGGTGTGGACGCGATCGAGGCGATGGCCTCCAAGACACGTGCCAAGCGCCTGATGGACGACGCGGGTGTGCCGCTGCTCGCGCCCGTACGTCCGGAGGAGGCGACGGAGCGCGATCTGCCGCTGCTGGTGAAGGCCGCGGCGGGCGGCGGCGGACGCGGCATGCGGATCGTGCGTGAACTCGGCGCGCTGGAGGGCGAGATCACCGCGGCGCGCGCCGAGGCGGCGTCGGCCTTCGGGGACGGTGAGGTCTTCGTCGAGCCGTACGTCGAACGCGGACGGCACGTCGAGGTGCAGGTCCTGGCCGACGGACACGGCACGGTGTGGGCGCTGGGCACCCGGGACTGCTCGCTGCAGCGGCGCCACCAGAAGGTCATCGAGGAGGCACCGGCACCCGCACTGAGCGAGGAGCTGCGGGACGTCCTGCACGAGGCGGCGGTGAACGCGGCACGCGCCGTGGACTACCGGGGCGCGGGCACGGTGGAGTTCCTGATCGCGAATGCCGAAGACGGCGGCGCACAGGCGTACTTCCTGGAGATGAACACCCGGCTCCAGGTCGAGCATCCGGTCACGGAGTGCGTACACGGCCTGGATCTCGTCGCCTTGCAGATCCGCGTCGCCGAAGGGGAGGCACTGGACCCCGCCGGGCCGCCCGCCGCACACGGACACGCGGTCGAGGCAAGGCTGTACGCGGAGGACCCGGCGCGGGGCTGGCAGCCGCAGACCGGCACGCTGGACCGTCTGGAGGTCCCCGGCGGCGTACGCCTCGACAGCGGCGTCACCGACGGGGACGAGATCGGGGTGCACTACGACCCGATGCTGGCCAAGGTCATCGCCTGGGCGCCGACCCGGCGTGAGGCCGTACGCAAGCTGGCGCACGCCCTGGAGAGGGCACGCGTGCACGGCCCGGCGACCAACCGCGAGCTGCTCGTACGGTCGCTGCGCCACCCGGACTTCGCCGCCGCGCGCCTCGACACGGGTTTCTACGACCGGCATCTGCCCGGACTCACCGGGCCGCCCGCCGACACCGCCGGACCTCGACTGGCCGCCCTCGCAGCCGCATTGGCGGACGCCGCCCGCAGAGAGGCAACCGGTGGCACGGTCACCGCGCGGCTCGGCGGCTGGCGCAACGTGCCCGCACAGGCGCAGCTCAAGCGCTACCGGGCCGAGCCGTCACAGCAGGAGACCGACGTCCGCTACCGCCTCACCAGGGACGGGCTGACCGTCGAGGGCGAGGAGCTCGCAGGCATACGGCTGCGCCTGCTGCGGGCGGCGCCCGGCCGCGTCAGCCTCGAAGTCGACGGTGTGCGCCGGGACTTCGACGTGGCGCGCTACGGGGCGGACGGCACGCACATCCACGTCGACGGGCCGCCGCCCATGGGCGCGCACTCGCTGACCGCACTGCCCCGCCTGCGGGAACCGGAGACGCGGAACGAGCCCGGTTCGCTGCTGGCGCCGATGCCGGGGACCGTCTCACGGGTCGTGTCCGGGCTGTCCGTCGGCGCGTCCGTCAAGGCGGGAGAGCCGCTTCTCTGGCTGGAGGCGATGAAGATGGAGCACAAGGTCGTCGCTCCCGCATCCGGCACCCTCACGGCCCTGCACGCCGAGCCCGGCCTCCAGGTGGAGGTCGGTGCGCTGCTCGCCGTCGTCACGGAGGAAGACACGGCCGCCCCGCAGTCCGGGCAGGCCCAGAACACCCGGCAAGACCAGTCCGAGTCCGAGTCCGAGCCCGTCAAGTCCGCCCAGAAGGAGTCGACATGACCACTGCCCTGCTGGAGACCGAGGAACAGCGTGACCTGCGAGCGGCCGTGGCCGCTCTCGGAAAGCGCTTCGGGCGCGAGTACTTCACCGGTGTCGTACGCGACGGGAAGCACACCGACGAGCTGTGGGACGAGGCGGCCGCCCTCGGCTATCTCGGGGTCAACCTGCCCGAGGAGTACGGCGGCGGAGGCAGCGGCATGGCCGAACTGGCCATCGTCCTGGAGGAGTTGGGCGCCGCCGGCTGCCCGCTGCTCATGATGGTCGTCTCTCCCGCGATTTGCGGCACCGTCATCGCACGGTTCGGCACCGAGGAGCAGAAGCGCAAGTGGCTGCCCGGACTCGCCGACGGCAGCCGCAAGATGGCCTTCGGCATCACCGAGCCCGACGCGGGCTCCAACTCCCACCGCATCACCACCACCGCCCGCCGCGACGGGGACGGCTGGCTGCTCACCGGCCGCAAGGTCTTCGTCTCCGGTGTCGACATCGCGGACGCGACGCTCATCGTCGGCCGTACCGAGGACGCCCGTACGGGCAAACTCAAGCCCTGCCTCTTCATCGTCCCGCGCGATGAGCCGGGCTTCGCACGCAACCTCATAGAGATGGAACTGTCCGCCCCGGAGAAGCAGTTCGAACTCGTCCTGGACGATGTGCGCCTCCCCGCCGACGCGCTTGTAGGTGACGAGGACGCCGGCCTGCTCCAGCTCTTCGCCGGGCTCAACCCCGAGCGCATCATGACGGCCGCCTTCGGCATCGGCATGGGCCGCTACGCCCTCGAGCAGGCGCTCGACTACGCACGTACCCGGCAGGTCTGGAAGGAGCCCATCGGCGCGCACCAGGCCATCGCGCATCCGCTCGCACAGGCCCACATCGAACTCGAACTCGCCCGGCTGATGATGTCCAAGGCCGCCGTGCTGTACGACGCGGGCGACGACATGGGCGCGGGCGAGGCGGCGAACATGGCCAAGTACGCGGCGGGGGAGGCCTGCGTGAAAGCCGTCGACCAGGCGGTGCACACCCTCGGCGGCAACGGCCTGACACGCGAGTACGGCCTCGCCTCCATGATCACGGCGGCGAGGGTCGCCCGTATCGCCCCCGTCAGCCGCGAGATGATCCTCAACTTCATCTCGCACCAGAGCCTGGGCCTGCCCAAGTCGTACTGAAGCCGCACTGGGCGAGCCGCACTGAGTGAACTGCACTGAGTGAGCCTGAGTGAGCCGTACTGAGCGAGCCGTGCTGAGCGAGTCGGCCGAGCGCCGGTACGGGCGGCAGAGGTTCCCGCGCGGGATCTTCTGAGGAGCCGCCGATGGCTGGAGACTGTGGGGATCTCACCCACTGCTGCGCAGGAGGACCGCATGATGTTCCGCAGTGAGTACGCCGATGTCCCCGTCGTCGACGAACCCATCCATGACGCCGTGCTGGGCCGTTCCGTCGACGCGTACGGCACGCACACGGCACTCGTCGACGGTGTCGACGGCACCTCCCTCAGCTACGCCCGGCTCGACGCGTTCAGCCGCCGGATCGCAGCCGCACTGGCGGACGCCGGGCTGCGCAAGGGCGACGTGCTCGCCCTGCACAGCCCCAACACCCTCGCCTTCCCCGCCGTGTTCTACGGGGCGACCAGGGCCGGCGCGGCCGTCAGCACCGTCCATCCGCTGGCCACCGCAAAGGAGCTGGCGCGGCAGCTGAGCGACTCCGGCGCCCGCTGGATCGTGACCGTCTCGCCGCTGCTGGAGGCCGCACGGCAGGCGGCGGAGTGGACGGGCGGCATCGAGGAGATCTTCGTGTGCGACCACGCGGAGGGGCACCGCAGCGTGCTCGACATGCGTGAGAGCACCGCGCCGGAGCCACAGATCACCTTCGACCCCGGCGAGGACCTGGCGGCGCTGCCGTACTCCTCCGGCACCACGTCCCTGCCGAAGGGCGTGATGCTCACACACCGCAACATCGCCACCAACCTCGCCCAGCTGCACCCGGTCATGCCCAGCGGACCGGAGGACAAGCTCCTCGCGGTGCTGCCCTTCTTCCACATCTACGGGCTGACCGCCCTGATGAACGCGCCGCTGCGCAACGGCGCCACCGTCGTGGTGCTGCCGCGCTTCGAACTGAACCAGTTCCTCACGGCGATCGAGACACACCGGGTGAACGCCCTCTACGTCGCGCCGCCCATCGTGCTCGCCCTGGCCAAGCATCCGGACGTGGACAAGTACGACCTGTCCTCGCTCGAGTTCGTACTCAGCGCCGCCGCCCCGCTGGACGCCGACCTGGCCGCGGCCTGCGGACGCCGGCTGGGAGTGCCGCCGGTGACGCAGGCGTACGGGATGACCGAACTCTCGCCCGGCACCCACGTGGTGCCGCGGCACGCAGTATCCGTTCCGCCCGGTGTGGTGGGGAAGCTGCTGCCGAGCACGGAGATGCGCATCGCCGACCTCGCCGACCCCGGCCGCGACCTGGGCGTCGGTGAAGCGGGCGAACTCCTCTTCCGCGGGCCGCAGGTGATGAAGGGCTATCTGGGACGTACGGGCGAGACCGACGCCATGATCGACAGCGAGGGATGGCTGCGTACCGGCGACATCGGCCGGGTGGACGAGGACGGCTGGCTCCAAGTCGTCGACCGCGTCAAGGAGTTGATCAAGTACAAGGGGTATCAGGTCGCTCCCGCCGAGCTGGAGGCCGTCCTGCTGACCCATCCGGCGATCGCGGACGCGGCGGTCATCGGGGTGACGGACGACGAGGGCAACGAGGTGCCGAAGGCGTTCGTGGTGCGGCAGGCCGACGAGGCGGGAGCGCGGCTGAGCGCGGACGACGTGCTGGCCTACGTGGCCGAGCAGGTCTCCCCGTACAAGAAGGTCCGCCAGCTGGAGTTCATCGGGAG
>DATMEI010000770.1:0-3197 GCA_035556995.1 Streptomyces sp. | reverse complement strand
TACTCGGTGCGGCGGGGACTTGACGCGTGTGCCAGTCTGGTGCGCCGCGCCGGTTTCCGAGGGTGGGGACAACTCCAGTGCAGGCCGTACAACTGACACGTACACACCGAATACTCATCGGCGTGGTCGTCGCCGGAGCCGTGGTGATCGCCGCGATCGGGTTCGCCGGCTCGTACTCGGCGGTGCGCGCACTCGCCGAGCGCAAGCACTTCGGGGCGTTCGCGCCGTTCTTCCCCATCGGCATCGACGCGGGCATCGTCGTACTGCTCGCCCTCGACCTGCTGCTCACATGGATCCGGATCCCGTTCCCGCTGCTGCGCCAGACCGCATGGCTGCTGACCGCCGCGACCATCGCCTTCAACGGCGCCGCCGCCTGGCCCGACCCGCTCGGCGTGGGGATGCACGCCGTGATCCCGATCCTCTTCGTCGTCTCGGTCGAGGCAGCCCGGCACGCCATCGGGCGGATCGCGGACATCACCGCCGACAAGCACATGGAGGGCGTGCGCATCTCGCGGTGGCTGCTCGCCTTCCCCTCCACGTTCCGGCTGTGGCGCAGGATGAAGCTGTGGGAGCTGCGCTCGTACGACGAGGTCATCCGCATGGAGCAGGACCGGCTCGTCTACGAGGCCCGGCTGCAGGCCCGGTTCGGGCGCAACTGGCGGCGCAGGGCGCCGGTTGAGTCCCTGATGCCGCTCAGGCTCGCCCGCTACGGCGTTCCGCTCTCCGAGACCGGGCCGTCAGGGCTGGCGGCAGCGGGCATCAACGCGCCTGCCACCACGGCGAGTACGGCACGCGCCGCGGCCAAGGCTGTACGGGAGCGGCCCGCGGCTCTCACTTCGGCGCCGAAGGCATCGGAGTCATCGGAGGCGTCGGAGTCATCCGCGGCGCCGGCCCGGGCGGCGGCGGGGAACGAGCCGCACGAGTACGAGGCGTACGAATACGAGCAGCGCGCTCAGTACGGGCAGCACGAGCAGTTCGAGGAGTACGAGCAGCAGGAGCGGCGCCCCGAGTACGCGCCCGGAGCTCAAGCCCCCGCTCCGGCCCCGGCTCCGGTCCCTGAGCCGGCTCCCGCCCCCGCGCCCTCATCCGAGTACACGTACGCCGCGGAGACTCAGCCCTCCGGCCCTCAGGTCACCGTTCCTGTGGGCCCCGGCCGTCGCCGCGCGCTGGGCAACTCCAACGCGCCCGTCAACGGCGGCCCCGCCTATCTGCCGCCCCAACGCGCCCAGGAACAGCAGCTGTTCGTGGAGCCCGCGCCCACCGCACAACCGCAGCAGCAGCAACAGCAGGACTACGAGTACGACTTCCTCCCCGAGCACGAGCCGCCCCCCTCGCTGGGGTCCGACGAGGCGGACCCGGTCGGCATACCCGACGGAGTGCCTCGCGACGAGTTCTACTTCCTCGCCTACCGCCAGTTCGTCGCGGCGCAGGCCGGCTTCCCGAACGCGCGTCAGCTCTCACGCGCCCTGCACGAGCGGCACGGCGTGACCAACTCCGACGGGTCACTGCTGAGCGAGGGCTATCTCCGCAACTACATGCGGGAGTTCAGGGAGCGCTACAACACCGAGATGGGGCTGGCGGGCTGAGCCGCCGAGGCAGCCCAGCCCGAATAACCCGCTCCGGCCGCGCCGCCCCCGCTCCGGCCCGCTCCGTCGGCCTGTCACGCACCGAGCAGCTTGCGCACCCTGTCCGTTCCCACAGCCAGCAGCAGCGTGGGCAGCCGCGGGCCGGTCTCGCGCCCGACGAGCAGCTTGTAGAGCAGCGCGAAGAACGACCGCTGCGCCACCTTCAGTTCAGGCGTGGGCTTGGCGTCCGGAGCGATCCCGGCCTGCACCTTCGGCACCCCGTAGACGAGCTGTGTGAGCCCCTCCAGGGACCAGTGGTCGTCCAGGCCGTCCAGCAGCAGCCGCAGCGATTCACGCTGCTCGTCGTCCAGCGACTCCAGCAGCGCGGTGTCCGGCTCGTCCCGTACGCGCGTGCGCTGCTCCGCCGGAACCTGAGTGGTGATCCAGCGCTGCGCCCGGTCCAGCCGCGGCTGTACCTCATCGAGTGAACGGACCGGACGCTCCGGGTCCAGCTCGCTCAGGATGCGCAGCGTCTGCTCGTCGTTGCCCGCCGTGACGTCCACGACGGACGCGAGCGTGCGGTACGGCAGGGGACGCGGCGTCGACGGCAGCGGACCCGCGGCGGTGGAGGAGGCTCGCAGATGCGCGGCGATGTCCGCGGGCTGTGCGTCGCCGGCGGCCAGCTTGCGCTCCAGCGCGTCCCACTCGTCGTACATGCGCTGGACCTCCTGGTCGAAGGCCACCTTGAACGACTGGTTGGGCCGGCGGCGCGCGTACAGCCAGCGCAGCAGCGGCGCCTCCATGATCTCCAGCGCGTCGGCGGGCGTGGGCACGCCGCCCTTCGAGGACGACATCTTCGCCATGCCGCTGATGCCGACGAAGGCGTACATGGGACCGATGGGCTGCTCGGCGTCGAAGATCTCCTTGACGAGCTGCCCGCCGACGACGAAGGACGAACCGGGCGACTGGTGGTCGACACCGCTCGGCTCGAACACCACGCCCTCGTACGCCCACCGCATCGGCCAGTCGACCTTCCACACGAGCTTGCCGTGGTCGAACTCGTCCAGCCGGACCGTCTCGCTGTGCCCGCAGCGGCAGCTGTAGGTCAGCTCGGTCGTCCCGTCGTCGTACGCCGTGACCGTCGTCGTGTCGCGCAGACAGGCGGTGCAGTAGGGCTTGTACGGGTAGTACGCCCCGCCGCCCGCGCCCGAGCCGTCGTCCTCCGAGGCCGCGCCCGAGCCCTCCGCGGCCTCCAGCTCGGCGGCGTCCGGCTCACCCTGCTTCTTCTTCTGCTGCTGCTTCTTGCCGCCCGCCGCGGCGGCCTTGTCCAGCGTCCGGTAGCGCTCCAGCACGGCGTCGATGCGCTCGCGTTCGCGCATCGCGAAGAGGATCTGCTCGCGGTAGGCGCCCGAGGTGTACTTGGCGGTCTGGCTGATGCCGCGGTACTCGACACCGAGCTGGGCGAGGGACTCCTCCATCGCGGCCTTGAAGTGCGCGGCCCAGCTCTCGTGCGCGCTGCCGCGCGGAGCGGGCACCGAGGTGAGCGGCTTCCCGATGTGCTCGCTCCAGGACTCGTCGACGCCCTCGACGCCCACGGGGACCTTGCGGAACCGGTCGTAGTCGTCCCAGGAG
>DATMEI010000769.1:0-5705 GCA_035556995.1 Streptomyces sp. | reverse complement strand
CCAGCAGGGCGACCGGCGGACGCATCGCTTCGTCGCCCGCAAGCGCGACGATGCCGTCCGCCTCCGGTGGCCCCTCGATGAGCAGCACCCGCGGCTGTTGCGCCTGCAGAGCTGCCCGCACGGCACGCGCCGACCCCGGCCCGTGGTGCCGCACGCCCAGCAGCAGCGGGCCCGCGCTCCGTTCGTCGGCTCCTGTCCGTACGCCTGCTGCCGTCACGCGGAGACCTCTCGGCAGGCGCGGTAGAAGTCCTTCCAGCCGTCGCGCTCACGGACCACCGCTTCCAGATACTCCTGCCATACGACGCTGTCGGAGGAGGGGTCGCGCACCACGGCTCCCATGACGCCCGCGGCCACGTCCCCCGCGTTGAGCACCCCGTCCCCGAAGTGGGCTGCGAGAGCCATGCCACCGGTGACGACGGAGATCGCCTCCGCCGTGGAGAGCGTCCCGGAAGGGGACTTGAGCTTCGTGCGGCCGTCCGCCGTCACGCCGTCCCTCAGCTCCCGGAAGACGGTCACCACCCGGCGGATCTCCGCCGCGCCGTCGGGTGCGGCAGGCAGATCGAGGGAACGGCCGAGCTGGTCCACACGGCGGGTGACGATCTCGACCTCCGCCTCGGGCGTCTCCGGCAGCGGCAGCACCACGGTGTTGAAACGGCGGCGGAGCGCGCTGGAAAGCTCATTGACGCCCCGGTCGCGGTCGTTGGCCGTCGCGATCACGTTGAAGCCGCGGACCGCCTGGATCTCCTCACCCAACTCCGGTACCGGCAGCGTCTTCTCCGACAGGATGGTGATCAAGCTGTCCTGCACATCGGCGGGTATGCGGGTCAGCTCCTCGATGCGCGCTGTCCGGCCCTCCGCCATCGCCCGCATCACCGGGCTGGGAACCAGGGCGTCCCGGCTCGGGCCGTGAGCCAGCAGCTGGGCGTAGTTCCAGCCGTAGCGCACCGCTTCCTCTGCTGTGCCCGCCGTGCCCTGCACCAGCAGCGTCGAATCTCCGCTGACGGCGGCAGCGAGATGCTCGGAGACCCAGGTCTTGGCGGTGCCGGGCACGCCGAGGAGCAGCAGCGCGCGGTCCGTGGCCAGCGTGCTGACAGCGACCTCGACGAGGCGGCGCGGCCCCACGTACTTGGGCGTGATCACCGTGCCTCCCCCAGCCAGCTCACCGCCGAGCAGATACATGGAGACCGCCCAGGGCGACAGCCGCCAGTGCGCAGGGCGCGGCCGGTCGTCTGCCGCCGCCAGAGCCCGCAGCTCCTCGGCGAAGGCGTCCTCGACGTGCGGTCGCAGCGCCTGGTTCTCGGCACGGGTATCGGTCACAAGTCCCCCTCCACGCACGGCGGATCGATGTGCTTCACAGCCTGCACCCCGCCACTGACAATCCCTCAGGAACCGGCTTCGACCTGCACCTTCTCCGAGTGCGAGGTTCAGCGGCATGTCGTTGTCAGTGGCGGCTCGTACGGTCGGAACCATGACTGGACAGGGGGCCCGCTGGACGGCGGAGCAGGTGATGACGCTGGCTCCTGACGCGGCGTCGGGCAGGGCCGGGAGCAAGCTCTCCTGGCCCGACCGGTGGTCTGAGGCGGGCTCGGGAGCAGGAGCCGTATGGGGTCTGTGCGAGGGGAGCGGCAGCAAGCCGTACCAGACGGTCGTCGATCTCGGCGGCGGCAGTGAGCCGGGATTCAAATGCAGTTGCCCCAGCCGGAAATTCCCCTGCAAGCACGCCCTCGGGCTGCTGCTGCTCTGGGCGGGCGAGCATCCACGTGCGGACGTGGACGCTCCGCCCGAGTGGGCCGGGCAGTGGCTGAGCGGACGTCGTGAACGCGCCGAGCGCAAGGCAGCCGACGTACAGGGCGCCACGGGGAGCGGTGAAAGCTCAGCCGCGGGCGCGAGCGTGGGTATGGGCGGGGAGAGCCGCTCCGACGGTCCCCAGGCGGCGCGGCGGCGTTCCGAGCGCCGCACACGGCGTATCGCCGCCGGCGCCACGGAGCTCGAGGAGCGCCTCGCCGACCTGCTGCGCGGTGGCCTCGCGGGCGCGGATCAGCGCGGTTACGCGGCGTGGGAAGAGATGGCGGCCCGCATGGTCGACGCCCAGGCGCCCGGACTGGCCTCGCGCCTACGGGAGTTGGGTGCCGTTCCCACCTCGGGCGGGGGGCACGCCGGCGACGGCTCCGGCGGAGGATGGCCGGAGCGGCTGCTCTCCGAGTGCGCACTGCTCCACCTTCTGAACCGGGGCTTTCTGGCAATGGAGCAGCTGCCGGAGCCGCTGGCGGCGACCGTACGTACAAGAGTGGGCCTCACCGTCGACTCGGCGGAGCTGCTGGCCGACGAGACGGCCCGCATCCGGGACGAATGGCTGGTGCTGGCGCAGCGGGACACGGAAGAGGGCAGGCTGACAGCGCGCCGTACGTGGCTGTTCGGACGGGCATCGAAGCGGCCCGCGTTGCTGCTCTCCTTCACCCCGGCGGGCCGGCGGCCCGAAGTCGCCCTCCCCGTGGGCTCCTTGCTCGACGCGGAGCTGGCGTACCACCCGGGTGCCCGCCCGCTGCGCGCCGCTCTGGGCGAGCGGCATGGCGCCGCGGATGCGGGCGGCGTACCGGCGGGCGGATCGGTGACGGACGCCCTGGCGGGATACGGAGCGGCGCTGTGCGACGACCCGTGGCTGGACGCATGGCCGGCGGTCCTGGAGGACGTGGTGCCGATCGCGGACGAGGGCGGGAACGTGCGCCAACTGGCCGACGCGGAAAGCGAGTTCGCTCTTCCCGTCGCACCGGGCACGTCTCCCGCAGCCCTGTGGAAACTGACCGCGGTATCGGGCGGACACCCGGTCACGGTCTTCGGTGAGTGCGGTCACCGCGGCTTCACTCCGTACACCGCCTGGAGCGACGAAGGGCACGAGGAGGCCGTGCCGCTGTGAGCGAATCCCCGCGACTCCGCCGCCTGCCCGCCCCCCTCGGTCGTGTCTTCCTAGCGGCATCGACGAACGCCCCGGCGAAGGGGAAAGCATGAGCGCCACACCACAAGCAGCACCACAAGCCGCACCACATGCAGTGGCAGATGCAGCCTCACAGACAGCACCACCGACGGCTGCGCCCTCCCCGGAAGGGCCCGAGAACGCCGCCGGAAAGCCGGGGTGGGGCGAGCTCGTCACCGCCGCGCTCCTCGGTACCGAGCGGCGCACACCGCCCGGCGGTGGAGGAGCCACGGCCCTGTTGGACGCGGCGGCGGTGGCGACCGTCCGGCACCGGGCGGGGCTGCGGCCCGCCCCCGCCGGTGCGCGCCCCGAGCCCGCACCCCCGGACGCTCGGCCTCCGCTGCCGGCCGCCGCCGCGCGACGGCTGACGACGCTGCTCACCGCGCGTCCGGGCGGCACCGGTCACGACGGTGGCCACCGCCGCGGCGCGGCCCCCGATCTGGCCGAACTGCTCCCGCAGTGGCTGGCCACCGCCAACGAGTTCGGTTACCGGGCACCCTCCGCCCAGCTTCCCGCCCTTCTCGACGCGGCGCGTTCCCGGACGGACCTCCGCCCGAAGACGCTGACGTTCGCCGGCCCGCGCGCCCTCTGGCTCGCCGGGTTCAACCCGGACTGGAAGTTCGCCCTGCGCGACGGCATGCGCGCCGGGACGGCAGAGCCCGAGTCCACCCGGGACGACGGGGCGGCCCGGCAGCTTTGGGAAGAGGGCCTGTTCGCCGAACGCGTCGCGCTGCTCACCTCGCTGCGCCGCCGCGAGCCCTCAGCCGGGCTCTCTCTCCTGGCCACCACCTGGTCCACGGAGCGTGCCGAGGACCGTCTGATGTTCCTGGACTCGCTGCGTGAGGGCCTCTGTTCCGCGGACGAGGGGTTCCTGGAGCAGGCGCTCAGCGACCGCAGCCGTACGGTGCGGGCCACCTCGGCCGAGCTGCTCAGCAGCCTCCCCGGCTCCGCCCTGGCAGCCCGAATGGCGGCACGCGCCCGTACGTACGTGACGTTGGACCCGCTCGCCACGACGGCCCGGATAGTGGTGGAGGCACCGCACGAGTGCGACGCGGACATGCAGCGGGACGGCGTCGTCCCGAAGCCGCCTTCCGGTCGCGGCGAGCGTGCCTGGTGGCTGGGTCAGCTGGTGGAGGCGGCCCCGCTGTCCATCTGGTGCGGACAGTTCGGGGGGCGTTCGGCCGAAGCGATCACCGCACTGCCCGTCGCCGACGGCTGGAAGCAGGACCTGCACACCGCATGGTGCAGTGCCGCGGTCCGGCAGCGCGACGCGGAGTGGTCACGAGCGCTGATCGGCACGCCCGCGTCCCGGCTGGCGGCGGACCAGGGCGATCCGGCCGCGCTTCTCACGGTGCTTCCGGAAGCGGAACGTGCTGAGTGGGCGGCGCGTTTCATCGAGGCCCACGGCCTCACGGAGGCATTCCGTGTGCTGGAGGTGTGCGCGGTGCCCTGGGCGGAGCCACTGGGACGTGCCGTGGTCGACGCGTTGGAGATCGCCCGTGACCAGGGCACTTACCCATGGAGGTTCAGCGGTGTGATGGGTCTGGCCGAGCGCTGCCTCTCACCGTCCGATGCCGTACGGCTGGACCCGCTGGCGGCGGTTCCGGACGAGCCCGAGGGCGGCTCACCGGGAGCGGGCGCCTACTGGTCGGAGGCCTTCCACCGTCTCGTCGCGACGCTGCGGCTGCGTGCGGCCATGCGGGCGGAGCTGCGCGGCGAGGTATGCGAAGAGGCAGCTCCCGCAGACAGCCCCGGCCACGGCACGTGACCTGCACGGGACGCGGTGAGCGTGACCGGGCAGAGCGATCCGAAGTGCGGATACGGCCGGGTGGCCGGGTCAGGCTGCGAGACGTCCGACGTTCGTCTGGATCCACTCGACGACCTCGTGCGTCGTGGCACCGGGAGTGAAGACCTCCGCGACGCCGCGCTCCTTCAACGGGGCGATGTCGTCCTCGGGAATGATGCCGCCGCCGAAGACCTTGATGTCCTCCGCTTCGCGGTCACTCAGCAGTTCCAGCACCTTGGCGAAGAGTGTGTTGTGCGCCCCGGAGAGGATCGAGAGGCCGATGGCGTCCGCGTCCTCCTGGATCGCGGTGTCCACGATCTGCTCGGGAGTCTGGTGCAGCCCGGTGTAGATGACTTCCATGCCCGCGTCGCGCAGCGCTCGTGCGATGACCTTGGCCCCGCGGTCATGCCCGTCGAGACCCGGCTTGGCGATCACCACGCGGATCGGACCCGACACACCCATCACTGCCTCCATCTCAACGGCCCTTCGGCGCTCTACGACGGCACCTGCGTCATCCGTGACGGGCGCCCGCGACTGCCGGAGTGAACGCACGTTATCCCCAGCATCCCGCACCCGGGAGCTTCCGCAGGGGAAGCGAGGGGGAAATCACACGAGGGCACCGCGCTGGTCACGCACCGTGTGCGCTCAACCCGGCGAGAGGACATCGCCCCGGAAGCGCGGGAGAGCGGTGACGGCTCTCAGCAGCACCCCGGAACTGCCGGCCCGGCGGCGGGCACCGTCGGTACAGCCCGGCCTGAACGGGTGGAGCACCATGCACATTTGGCCAGTTTCCGCGTGACGTCCGGATTCGACCGGGCTCGCACTTCCGGGCGCTGCCTGGCCAACCCGTGCTGCGCGTAAGCAGTTTCGTGCACCGGCTCCCGTCATGTCCCGCAGGAGATGGATTTCGGGGTTTCTGCATGCGTTCGGGCCGAGTTGAGAGCACGG
>DATMEI010000768.1:0-5052 GCA_035556995.1 Streptomyces sp. | reverse complement strand
ATGGCGTCGGTGGCGTAACCGCGTCCCCAGTGCTCCTTCTCGCCGAGGTAGATGTCGAGTTCGGCGCATCCGGTCTCGGGCTCGGCGTCGTGCAGCCGTACCAGGCCGATCAACTCGGTGCCGGCGAGCACTTCGATGCCGAAGAGCACGTCGCCGTAGGCGTTGTCCGGCCGTTCCTCCAGCCGCTTCCTGACCCTGGCCAGCGGCTGGGCGTAGCCGTCCTTCATCCAGCGCATGACGTCCGGGTCGTGATTCCAGCGCCACAGCGCCTCGGCTTCCGTGGATTCAAAGGGCCGCAGTGCGACCAGCTCTCCGAGCACCATGCCGACGGCCCTCCCGGTACTTGACGATCCGGCTTCGTGAACCGGTCAGAGGTAGCACGGGCTGAAGTTCGCGCTCAACGGGTTAACGGCGGCAGTGCGGGTGGTCACCTCGACAAGCAGCAGGCTGCGTCTCATCGGCACGGCCACCGGGTCGTCCGCCCGCAGCATGAAGCCGAACACTGAACCGTATGTCGCAATTCAGCAGATGATGCGGATCATTGCCTTCATTCCTCCCCGTCGTAATTGACTGTAATCGACAGGGGAATAAGAGGAAATGAAGTCCCTTTTCCGCAAGGACCGTTACTTCGCCCATCTCTTCCGTCATCCGGCCAGTGAAGCTATACACGCTCTAGGTGACCACCCGGTGTTGCGCCGACCGGATCCAGCCAAAGTCACAACCGGAGTGCGGCCGATTCTGTGAAGACGGGGTGATGGATCAATTCGGGATGAACAGGTCAGAACGGTGAGGCGGTCCGCAACGTCTCCCGGGTGTTCCCAGGTGATTCTGTGGCACATCACACGTAGCGGCCACCCCTCAACGACCGGGTGTTTCCCGGTCGCCGGAGTCCCGAAACCAGTGCGGCCCCGCCGCAATGAGCATGCGTCCGACTCGCACAGCGCGCCGTCAGAAGCGCAAATTCGCGCCATGTGACCGCGAGTTGCAGCGACGGCAATGACAAGCCCCTCCGGCGCCACACCGGGGCCCCGGCCCTCTTTGAACGGCATGATGCAGTGCGGGGCGGGGGGCCGAACTGCCAACCAAGAGTGGTGAGTCATGCGAATACGGCTACTGCCCAGTGGGCTGGAAAAAAAGGCGACACAGTTCACAGGGGGATTACTGAATCTTTCCGGCTCGCTCGCGTTCAGGGCTGGCTACACTCACGCCCCATGCGATCCATGAACCACAGCCGTCGGAGGCGCGACGACCAGAATCACCCGATATTCATTGCCAGTTCAGGTCGGCGCAGAAGACTTGTGCGGTATGCGGCAGTGACCATGGGGTGTGCCTGCACCGGGTATCTGGCCATCTTTGCGACTGTGTTCGGAGGTCTGCAGGAGCCCGTCGGAAATACTCCGCCCCGTATGGACAAGCCGCTGCCGAGCAGCTCCTCCCACGACGACTCCGATGTCCCCGCCGGCGCCCACTTCCCGGCCCGCTCGAAGTCGCCCGGCCCTGACTCCCGCACCGACTCCCCCACCTCCTCTCCTTCGTCCTCCGCGGATACGGGCCGTAACCCCTCACCCGCTCCCACGACGCCTGCCACTCCGGCCCGTCCCGGCGGCGCAAGCAGGTGAGCCGGCACGCGCTGCGCCGAGACCCGCGCGGGCACTGGCTGCTGCTGCTGCTCTTTCTCCCCGTGGTCATAGCCGCTCTGCTCTTCGAGGGCTGGACGAACCACGAGGTCGACGCCGCGCGCACCAAGAGCCCGTGCACCACGCCGATACCGAAGGCGGCGGACAACGGGGACCCGGTGCTGCGCCTGAACGACGGCAACATCCAGACCGCCTCCATGCCGCCCCGTACGGCTGCGCTCACCTTCAACGGCGGCCCGGACCCCACATGGACGCCGCGCGTGCTCGATCTGCTGCGCAAGCACCGCGCGCAGGCCACCTTCTTCATGTACGGCTCCGAGGCGACCCGCCATCCCGAGCTGGTGCGCCGGATCCGCGCAGAGGGCCACGAGATCGGCTCCTACACCTACACAGGTGGCGACCTGGGGGCCGCGTCGCCCATCCGCTCCCAGATGGAGCTCTCCCTCACACAGACCGCGTTCGCGGGCACCGCGGGCGTCAACACGGGCCTGCTGCGGCTGCCCCACACCACCGCCACGGACACGCTGTGCGGTGAGGTGTGGACGGCGGCCCGGCGCAGTGCGGAGCAGGGCTATCTCATCGTCGCGGCCGACCGGAAGTCGCGGAAGCCGTCGCAGGGCGTCGTGCGGCAGTTCAGCAACACGGACCTGGGTTATCACGAAGCTGAGCAATTGCTCCGCAACCGGAACGTGGACAGGTTCACCACCGTCACAGCTGGGCTGGGTCAGGCCTCCCCCACCACTACGGTCTCCGCGTCCGAACGGTTGAGGGGCGAGGCCCTGATCTGGGCGAGGACTCTCGGGAGGTTCTTCAGCGGCGCGATGGTCTGGGGACTGGCCGTCGCCGGCGGGCTGGGAGTCCTGAGGCTGATCCTGCTCGTGCTGTTCGCCCGGGTGCACGCGCGGCGCCTGACGCGATTCAGGCCGGGCTCGCCCTGGCTGAGGGAGGTGAACGAACCGGTGACGGTGCTGGTACCCGCGCACAACGAGGAAGCGGGCATCGAGTCGACGGTGCGCTCACTTCTGGCCTCCACACACCCCTACCTCCAGGTCGTGGTCATCGACGACGGGTCGAGCGACCGTACGGCCGAGATCGCGGAGGCCGTCCGCGACCCGCGTGTGACGGTGGTACGGCAGCCCAACACCGGCAAGCCCGGTGCGCTCAACACCGGTCTGGGCTATGCGCGTTACAACATCGTCGTCATGGTCGACGCGGACACCGTCTTCGAAGCGGACGCCCTCCACCGGCTCATCCAGCCGCTCGCGCACCCGGCGATCGGTGCGGTCAGCGGGAACACGAAGGTGGGCAACCGGCAGCGCCTGCTGGGCAGATGGCAGCACCTGGAGTACGTCTTCGGGTTCAACCTGGACCGGCGGATGTTCGAGGTCCTGGAGTGCATGCCGACCGTCCCCGGAGCGATCGGCGCCTTCCGCCGGGACGCGCTGATGGGCATCGGCGGCGTCAGCGACGACACCCTGGCCGAGGACACCGACCTGACGATGGCTCTGTGGCGGGCCGGCTGGCGGGTGGTCTACGAGGAGTCCGCCATCGCCTGGACCGAAGTGCCCGGATCTCTGGGCCAGTTGTGGCGGCAGCGCTACCGCTGGTGCTACGGCACGCTGCAGTCCATGTGGAAGCACCGCCGCGCAGTGCTCGAGGTGGGCCCGGCCGGGCGCTTCGGACGCCGTGGGCTGAGCTATCTCGCCGTGTTCCAGATCGTCCTGCCCCTGTTCGCGCCCGTGGTCGACGTGTTCTTCCTGTACGGCGTGTTCTTCCGCGACCCGGCGGAGGCTGTGGGTGTCTGGCTCGGCTTCCTGGCCGTCCAGATGCTCAGCGCCGCGTACGCACTGCGGCTGGACGGTGAACAGCTGCGCGAGCTCTGGGCATTGCCGCTCCAGCTGTTCGTCTACCGGCAGCTGCTCTACCTGGTGATCATCCAGTCCGTGGTCACGGCACTGCTCGGCAACCGGCTGAAGTGGCAACGCATGCGCCGCTCGGGCACGGCCGACCAGTATCTGCTCAACGAGCCGCCCCAGCACCGGAGTCTGACGTCGTCGTCGAAGTAGTGGATGCGAACGAAGTAGTGGATGCAAACGAACGCGAGTGACCGGATCGAAGTGAGAGAGGGAGAGTCGGACCATGAGGGACCCACTTGACCAGTGGGCCGAGGGTGAGACGTCAGCAGCGTTTCAGGGGGATTCTCCAGGCCACACTGCGGAGTTGGCGGGTGAGTGGACGAACCACGCACCCAACGCCGCGAACGCGTACGGCTGGATCGAGCCGGACCAGTACTGGGCGCCCGCCCCGGCCCCGGGTCACGTGACGGGTCCGCTGTACCGCGAGGGAATGCACCAGCCGCAGCAGCCACAGCAGCCGTACCACCCGCACAGGACTCCCCCGCCACAGCAGCCTGCCCCCTGGGAGACCGCTCAGGTGCTCCCCGGTGAGGCGGGCCGCTTCTCCGGTCCGCCTCCGGCTCGCGTCCCCGTCCCGGGGCCCGGCGGCCCTGCGGGACCCGGCCGCGGGGGGATGCTCCCCGGCGAGGAGTTCTCCTCCCGCCTCCAGGCCCCACAGCCCCGGCGCAGGCCGAAGCGGCGGCGCCCGCTGAGGCGTACGGCCATCGCGCTGCTCGCCGTGATCCTGGTCGGCTCCGCCGGGACGTACGCGTGGGCCGAGACCAGGCTTCAACGGGACGTCGACCTGGACAAGTTCGACTCCCGTCCACCGGCCGGCGAAGGCACCAACTACCTCATCGTGGGCTCCGACAGCCGGGAGGGACTCTCCGAGCAGGACAGGAAGGAGCTCAACACCGGTGTCTTCGGGGGCCGTCGCACCGACTCGATGATCCTTCTGCACAAGGGCAAGCACGGCACGTCGATGGTCAGCTTCCCGCGTGACTCGTGGGTGACCATCCCCGGCTACACCCACCCCTCCACCGGCAAACGCACCGGCCCGGTGAAGAACAAGCTCAACGCGGCGTTCTCGCAGGGCGGCCCCGAGTTGCTGACCAGCACCATCGAACAGAACACCGGGCTGCGTATCGACCACTACGCGGAGATCGGCTTCGCCGGCTTCGTCAACATCGTCGACGCCGTCGGTGGTGTTCCGATGTGCATCGAGAGGGACATCAAGGACAAGGACTCGGGAGCCGATCTGCGGAAGGGCTGCCAGACACTCGACGGCGCCGAGGCTCTCGCCTTCGTACGGCAGCGCAAGCAGGAGGCCGAAGGAGACCTCGGCCGGACACAGAACCAGCAGAAGTTCCTCTCCGCACTCGCCAAGAAGGCAGCCGCCCCGGACACGGTGCTGGACCCGTCGGATCTCTACCCCGCCGTCAGCGCCGGGCTGGACACGCTCGTCGTCGACGAGGAGATGAGCATGCCGGCCCTCACCACCATGTTCCGGTCGGTGCAAG
>DATMEI010000767.1:0-16102 GCA_035556995.1 Streptomyces sp. | reverse complement strand
CGGCGGACCACCAGGTGATGACCAGTACGCGTCCGCCCGGTGCCGTGAAGTTCTCACGGCGCAGCGGAGATTCCGCGGGTTCCCATGCACGTGCCCAGGCCAGCAGGTCGGGGCCGCGGTCCTCGGGGGCCTTGGCCTCCCACATCAGCGCGACGGTCATGAGTAGAGGTTCTTCCGGCTGAGTTCGTGCACGTGATCGTGTGACCGGTCGTGGGCATGGTCGTGTGAGTGCTCGTGCCTGCCGCCGACGGATGCGCCGTTGCCCGGCACGTGGGGCTCGGTGACCGGCAGCGAGGAGTCCGCGGGGAGGTCCCAGTCGGAGGCGGCACGGCGGCGGGCCACCATCTCGGCGCCCAGGGCCGCGACCATCGCGCCGTTGTCGGTGCAGAGCTTGGGCCGCGGCACGCGCAGGGTGATGCCCGCGTCGGCGCAGCGCTCCTCGGCCATGGAGCGCAGCCGCGAGTTCGCGGCGACGCCGCCGCCGATCATCAAGTGGCCGACGCCCTCGTCCTTGCAGGCGCGGATGGCCTTGCGTGTGAGCACATCGGTGACCGCTTCCTGGAAGGAGGCGCTCACATCCCGTACGGGCACCTCCTCGCCCGCGTTGCGCTTGGCCTCGATCCAGCGGGCGACAGCTGTCTTGAGGCCGGAGAAGGAGAAGTCGTACGGGGCGTCGCGGGGCCCTGTCAGACCGCGCGGGAAAGCGATGGCTGCGGGGTCGCCCTCGCGCGCGTACCTGTCGATGACCGGGCCGCCCGGGAAGCCGAGGTTCAGCACGCGGGCCACCTTGTCGAAGGCCTCACCGGCCGCGTCGTCGATGGTCGATCCGAGCGGGCGTACGTCCGCTGTGATGTCGGGCGCGAGCAGCAGTGAGGAGTGCCCGCCGGAGACGAGCAGGGCCATGGTCGGTTCGGGCAGAGCGCCGTGTTCGAGCTGATCGACGCAGATGTGGGAGGCGAGGTGATTGACCCCGTAGAGCGGCTTGCCCAGCGCGTACGCGTACGCCTTGGCGGCGCTGACGCCCACGAGGAGCGCACCGGCCAGCCCCGGGCCGGCCGTCACCGCGATGCCGTCGAGGTCGGAGGCCGACACCCTGGCCTCGCGCAGCGCGCGCTCGATGGTGGGGACCATCGCCTCGAGGTGTGCACGGCTGGCGACCTCGGGCACCACGCCGCCGAAGCGCGCGTGCTCGTCCACGCTGGAGGCGATCGCGTCGGCGAGCAGGGTGTGGCCGCGGACGATGCCGACGCCGGTCTCGTCGCAGGAGGTCTCGATGCCGAGGACGAGGGGTTCGTCAGCCATGGATCCTGGTTCCTTGGGAGGGGGTGGAGGCTGGGGCGGTGAGCTCCAGGCGCATGACGAGGGCGTCGACGTCGCCGGGCTGGTAGTAGCCGCGCCGTACGCCGATGGAGGTGAAGCCGAAGCGCTCGTAGAGCCGTTGTGCGGAGGCGTTGTCCACGCGGACCTCCAGCAGCACCTCGTGGCAGTCGAAGTCCGCGGCTGCGTGGAGCAGCGCGGTCAGCAGCCGCGCGCCGAGGCCGGTGCCGCGGTGGGAGGGAAGCACGCCGATGGTCTGGATGTCGCCGGTGCCCCCGACCGCGGCGAAGCCGCCGTACGCGACGAGAGCGGGCCCTCGAGGGCCTCGCGTCTCGGCGACGAGGTAGCGGCGGGTGGCGTACGGGCCGCGGGCGTGGGCGAGTTCGGACCAGAAGAGGCCCGCCGACCAGGCGTCCTCCGGGAAGAGCGCACGTTCGAGGCCGAGTACGGGCTCGATGTCCCACCAGCGCATCTCGCGGAGCACGACGCCCTCGCCCTCGTCGTCCTCCGCACCGGTACGTGCTCCGGTCACCTGGGCGTGACCACCTTGTAGTTGGCGGGGACGCGGGCGTCGGGGCGCCGGAGGTACAGCGGCCGGGGCGGGGCGAACTCCTCGCCCCTGGCGAGCTTTTCGGCCGCGAGGCAAGCCAGCGCAGCGGCCGACTGGTCGAGGGGCAGATCGGTGCGCAGCCCCTTGAAGGTGTCCTCGTACAGCCGTGCGCCGGCGCCCACCGCCGGCATGTGCGCGACCTCGTCGGGGAGTTCGGCGGGACGGTCGACAGCGGGGTCGCCGACGCGGGTACGGGCGTCGGCGTACCGCGCCCAGTAGACCTCCTTGCGCCGGGCGTCCGTCGCCACGACGAAGGGGGTGTCGAGCCCGGAGGCGTAGGCGATGCCGTCCAGCGTGCACAGCCCCAGCACCGGGATGCCCAGAGCCGCCCCGAAGGCCTCGGCGGTGGCGAGACCGACCCGCAGCCCGGTGTACGGGCCGGGGCCGACCCCGACGACGAGGCGCCCGACTTCCTGCAGCGAGCAGTTCGCCTCGCGCAGCACAGCGTCGACGGACGGCAGCAGCAGCTCCCCGTGGCGGCGCGCGTCGACCTGGTCTGCGGCGGCGAGTACGCGGTCGCCGTCGGTGTCGTACAGCGCGACGGTGACGGCGGGCGTGGCGGTGTCAAGAGCGAGCAACAGCACGGGAGCCAGCCTACGGCTGATGGTGAGCGTCTTGTCGCGGGGTCCTGTACGGGACGCTTTCGGGTGACTTACGGGCGCTCGGTCACCTATTGCTTCGGCTTGGCGCCCCCGCCCCCGCCACCGCCGCCGCCGCCGCCGAAGGGCACGTCCACACCCGTCAGCCGCGCCCGTATCCCGTCCTCGGCGACCGAGATCCCCCGCAGCCGCACGTCACCCGGCACCTCCGGCAGCTGCAGGGACAGCGACAGCTTCTCCGCGAGCTTCGGCTCCTCGATCGTCTTCAGCCCTTCGATGAGGGACGGGTCGATGCCGATCCTCTTCAGCAGGGCGGGGTGTTCGAGGAGTACGTCCAGCATGTTGATCTTCATCAGCTTGTCGACGAAGACCGGCGCACCCGTCAGCCGGTGCAGCTCCCGCTCGCTCTGGCGTACCTTCTGCGCCCGCTGCCGGTCGAGCCCGAACCGCTCGGCGACCGCGCCGACACGGAACAGCGCCTTCGCCTCGGCCGCGTCCCGCTTGATGCGCTCGGCGACAGGCCGGGCCAGCCGCAGGCCGCCGTCCTTGCCGGGCGTGTACGAGAACAGGCCGGGGACGTCGAGCCGCATCGAGTCCACAGTCGTGCCGATGCCGTGGTCGCTGGTGCGGCGCAGGTGAGCCCTCGCCTGCACCTTGACCTTCCTGCCCGCCACCGGCAACTCGCCGTGCGCGAGTACGGAGTTGCGGGCGCCCGCGGTGAAGTCCACCTGGGAGGTGCCCAGTTCGCGGTCGAGGTCGTCGAAGTCGAGCAGGACGTCTCCCTGCATCCGGCCCAGCACCGCGCCCTTGACCGACGAGGGTGCGCTGCCCACGATCCGTACGTCCTCGACCGAGCCCTTCACCTGCGCGACGGAGACGCGGCCGGCCGGCATGTCCGGGATGGCGACGTCGACCTTGTCGAGCCGTTCGGCGGCGAGTTGCGTCAGGAACGGGAATCCGCCGATGTGCACCTCGGGCTCGGCATGCAGCTTCAGCGCCTCCTTCACCTTCCCGGCGGTCTGGTTCTCGGCGTAGAGAGCCGCCCAGCGGTCGCCGACGACGAGGAAGGCGAGCAGGACGAGGATCGCGATGGCGCTCTTCGCCGTTCTGCGCATGCGGGAGCGGCGGCGTCTGCGCACGGCGCGCAGATACGGCATCCGGTCCGCGTACGCGGTGTCGCCGTCGGAGACGTCGTCGTCGGAGCGGAGGGAGAAGCCGAGCGGACCCTCGCCGTCCACGTCGCCGCGGAAGTCGTCGTACGGGCTGCCGTACAGGCCGGAACCCACAGCCGGGCCGCCCTCGGGACCTGTCCTCGGCCCACGCCCCGGCTCATCGCCCTCCTCGCGGCCTGCCCCGAGCGCGTCGTAGGGGCTGGGCCGGTTCCGGGCGGGACGCGGCGGGGCGTCGGGGGAGGCCAATTCCTCGTAAGGATTCGGTGCCTTCCGTATCCACCCTGTGGAACTTGTCGGGGGTCGGTGGGGGTTCATCGCCTCATGCGAACACAGGGGCGGCTCCATCTCCAAGTTCCGCCGGACAGCGCGAAGATCGTCCGAAAGGGCCGTACGGGCGCTCTGCCCTGGTCCGATGCACCGACTGCTACCGTCGACGCCAGCAGAGGCGGACAGCATGAGAGGCGGCGGCTCACGGTGGCACGTGGCAGCAACGCGGCAGCGGTCGTGGCCGGTCTGACGGCAGCGGCCCTCGCCGTCGTCGGGTTCTTCGCCTACCAGGCGAGCGCCGCGCACGACCGCGTGAAAGCCGACTCCTCCAAATCCTCAGGCTCCGCTTCCCAGCCCTCGGAGTCGTCCGAAAGCCGGAAGAAGAAGGACATCACGCTTCCCGCCTTCTCCGGTACGGGCGAGCGCGTGGTCTACGACCTGGGGCGCAACCGGGTCTGGCTGATGGAGGCCGGCCAAGAGGTGAAGCGCACCTTCCGGGTCAGGCCGAGCACGGTCGACCCCAAGCCGGGCACGTACAAGGTCGAGTCACGTGCTGCGCACGTCACCGGCTCGGACGGAGTGCCGGTTGAGAACGTGGTCCGTTTCGCGAGCGGCCAGGGCACGGCCATAGGCTTCAGCGCCGCACTCGACGGTTCGACGCCGAAACCGGAACCGGGACAGTCGACCGGTGGCATCCGGGAGGACCGTGCGGACGGCGAGGCGATGTGGCTGTTCGCCACGATCGGCACGAAGGTCGTCGTCGTCCGCTGACGCTGACGGTGACGGGTGGTTCTGCGGATCAGGCCGCTCAGGCCGCGTCCTGCCTCGGCTGCAGCTGTGACGCCTCCGCCGTGGAGCCGCTCCCGCTCTCTCCGGACGAACCTGCGTCTGTGACTGCGCCGTCGTCGCCGTCCGACGGCGGCTTCGAGACCGCGTCAGCTGCGGCGCAGGACGCCAGCAGCGCCCGCATCGACACCCCGGCAGCCGGCTGAGCCGACTGCGCGCCGCGCTCCTGCTCTCGCTCTTCGGCCGGCATAGGTCCCTCCCGGGGTTCCTGGGGGCGGGGCGGGTGAGGTAAGTGAGGCAGACCTAACCCCGCTCTCGCACCCCATCTGACCACGCCTGCCGTCACCGGCGCAACATCTTGCCGACAGGATGTCGGGACGCTGCGGGCGGCCCCGCGCACGACGCACGCCGGGCGTCACCCAAGGGCGGAGAGGTCCTCGCCGAGCCAGCGCTCACCGACGCCGGTCACCGTCACTGTCCGTACGTCGTCGGCGGGTTCCCCGCCCGTGTCCACGCCGGCCGCCGTACCACTGGAGTCCGCGCCGACCGCGCGCTCGATCACGACGTGGAGCCGGTCCTCGGAGAGTTCCTCCACGCGCCCCTCGCCCCACTCCACGATCACGACCGAGTCGGGGAGCGACACATCGAGGTCCAGGTCGTCCATCCCGTCCAGCCCCCGGCCCCCCAGCCGGTAGGCGTCGACGTGGACGAGCGGCGGCCCGTCGCCCAGTGACGGGTGTACGCGCGCGATGACGAACGTGGGTGAGGTGACGGAGCCGCGTACGCCGAGGCCCGCGCCCAGCCCGCGGGCCAGCGTGGTCTTGCCCGCGCCCAGCTCACCCGTGAGCAGGACGAGATCGCCGGGGCGCAGCAACGTGGCGATGCGCAGGCCCAGTTCCCGCATCCGCTCGGGGGTCGGGACGTCCGCGGTGTGCTGTACGGCGAGTGTGCGTGCCGCCGAGGACTGTGGTGCTTCCATGCGTCCGGATGGTACGCGCGAACGCACACGCACTGCCCAGCCCGGTCCTGGCCCCAGTCTGATCCGAACCCCGTCCCGTACCGTCCCGTACCGGTCCGGGTCCGGCGGCGCATGCGCTCAGCGGGCCGCGCCCTCCCGTCGCGAAGCCGTCATCGCGCGGGCGATCAGCTGTGCCAGTGCCTCGTTGACGACGTGGGGGCGCTCCAGCATCGACAGATGCCCGGTGTCCTCCAGGATGCGCAGCCGGGCGGAGGGCAGTGCGGCGGCGATGGCTTCGCTGTGGGCGTACGGCGTGAGCAGGTCCCGCTCCCCCGCGAGTACGAGCGACGGGCGCCCGTCGAACGCCGCGAGCGCCTCCGTCTTCTCATGCGCGTCGAACGCCGGATAGAACTCGGCGACCACATCGATGGGCACCGCCTCGATCAGCCGCTCCGCGAAGCGCGCGACGCCGGGGTCGACCTCGCGTCCGCTGCCGAAGGAGTAGCGCTTGATCAGCCCTGCGAAGAGGTCGGCGGCTGCCCGGCGCCCTCGTTCGACGAGTGCGGTCTGTGTGACCAGCGCCTTGAGCACGCCGGGCACCGCCCGCCGTACGGCCTTCACGCCCAGGGCCGGTAGCGGCAGCCCGTACGACACCTCGCTGAGCCCGCCCGCGCTGGTGCCGATGAAGGCGACTCCGGTGACGCGCTCGGCCACGAAGTCCGGGTACTGGTCGGCGAGTGCCATCACCGTCATGCCGCCCATCGAGTGCCCGACGAGCACGATGGGCCCCTCGGGTACGGCGGTGTCGAGCACCGCCTTGAGGTCCCTGCCGAGCTCGTCGATGGTGACCGGCCGGCCGACGGGTGCGCGGCCGGAACGGCCGTGGCTGCGCTGGTCCCAGTACACGGTTCGCACTGCGCCACGGAGCGCGGCGCGCTGGAAGTGCCAGACGTCCTGGCTGAGGCAGTAGCCATGGGTGAAGACGACGGTGGGCGGCACGTCAGCGGCAGCCGTCTGAGCCTTCTTGCTCGCGGAGGCGGACCCGGACCCGGAGCCGGACCCGGAGCCGGAGCCGGAGCCGGACAGCCCTCTGAGCAGGCGCATCAGACGGTTGCGGTGGGGAGTCGGCTGCCGGGCAGCACCACCGGCCGCCTCGCCCGGGGCCTCGATGCGCACCGGTTCGACGGTCGGGCCGCCCACGCCGTCCCCCGCTGCGGCAGCGGCTGCGGGACGTGACGTGCCCGTCGTCGTGTCCTCGTAGTCCGTGACCTCGTCGGTCTCGAAGTACAGCTCCGTGCCGTCTTCCGCGTAAGCCGATCCGGCGGTGCCGCGCAGCGAGCCGTAGGGCCCTGCCGCGTCCAGTGCGAGACGGGCCTTGCGGCGCACAGCCCGGTTGACCGTCAGCCGTTCGACGGCGACGCCCGCCGCGACCAGCCCCAGGGTCGCTCCGGCCAGTCCGGCGCGACGCCCCCAGGGCGCGGCAATGCTTCGTGAGACGTCTTGGACAGCGTTCACGGCCGCCGACGGACCTGCCTCTCCCGCCGTTGTGATCGCCCTGACGGCCCTGGCCGCGCCATCCGCCAGCTCCTCCGCATGCGCCTCGGCATTCATCCCAACCCCCCGTGCTCGCCCGTACTCGCCCGTACGTTCGTATAGCTCCGTGATACCCGGGCGCTGATGCGCGTAACGATCTCGTACGAGATGGTGCCCGCCGCCCGCGCCCAGTCCTCGGCCGTGGGTTCGCCACGGTCGCCGGGTCCGAAGAGCACCACCTCGTCGCCCGCTGACGCCTCGTCGCCGCCGAGGTCGACCACGAACTGGTCCATGGCGACGCGCCCCGACACGGTCCGCCACTTGCCCGCCGCCAGCACGGGCGCCGAGCCGGAGGCGTGCCGGGGCACGCCGTCCGCGTAGCCGAGCGGGACGAGGCCGAGGTTGGTCGGGCCCGAGGTGCGGTAGCTGTGCCCGTAGCTGACGCCCTGCCCGGCGGGCACGTCCTTGACCAGGGCGAATGCGGCGCTCAGCGTCATGGCGGGACGCAGCCCCAGCTCAGCGGCGACGCCGACCTCGGGGGAGGGTGAGAGGCCGTAGACGGAGACGCCTGGCCGTACGAGATCGAAGTGGGACTCGGGGAGGGTGAGCGTCGCCGGGGAGTTGGCGTGGTGCCGTACCTCCGGATCGAGTCCGGCGCGTGCGGTGACCGCGAGTGCCTCGCGGAAGTTCTCCAGCTGCGCGGCGTTGGCGGGGTGCCCCGGCTCGTCGGCGCAGGCGAAGTGCGACCAGACGCCGGTGACCTTGACCGCCCCCTCCGCCTCGGCGGCGCGGGCGGCGGCGACCAGAGCGGGCCAGTCGGCCGGCTGGCATCCGCCGCGGCCCAGGCCGGTGTCGGCCTTGAGGTGGACCCTTGCGGTACGGCCGCTCGTACGGGCCGCCGCGACGATCTCCTCCAACGCCCACAGCGCGCTCGCCGATACGTCGACGTCCGCCTCGACGGCCTCCTGCCAGGGTCCGCCCGGCGTCCACAGCCAGCTCATCAGACGGCCACGGTCGCCCGCCGCGCGGAGCGCCAGGGCCTCCTGGGGTGTGGCGGTGCCGAGCCACGTCGCGCCGGCCTCACGTGCGGCACGTGCGCACGGCACGGCGCCGTGCCCGTACCCGTCGGCCTTCACCACGGCCATCAGCTCCGCGCGGGGTGCACAGGCGCGGAGCGTACGTACGTTGGCGCGCACGGCATCGAGGTCGATCTCGGCGCGGGCGCGGCGCGCAGCCGTCTCCGGCGGCGCCGGGAAGGAGGTCGGCTGGGACTGATCGTTCACATTGTCAGTGTCTCAGGTGCTCAGAGCCCGGACCGGACCCGTACACACCGGGCACACCCTGCGAAAACCGCTCGCGCCCGCCGGGAGACCTGTCGCGAGAACGACCGGCATGACCGGCATGACTTGGACGATCGGGCCCGCAGCGGAAGCGGCTCGACCGACGACCGACGCGCGCCCCGTCAGTCCGCCAGCAGGTCCCGCCAGGCGGCACTCAACGCCTCCGCCACGTCCGACGCACCGGCCGGACGCTGTGCGAACCGGCCCGCCAGTCCGTGCACATAGGCGCCGACGGACGCCGCGTCACGTCCGTCCAGCCCACCGGCCAGCAGCGAACCGATCAGCCCTGACAGCACGTCACCGGTTCCGGCAGTGGCGAGCCACCCGGTGCCCGTCGGGTTGACCCGCACCCCGCCGCCGTCCGCGACGACCGTCGTCGACCCCTTCAGCAGCACAGTCGCCCCCGTACGCTCCGCCAGCTCACGGACGGCCGCCAGCCGCCGTGCCTCGACCTCCGTACGCTCCCAGCCGAGCAGCGCGGCGGCCTCCCCCGCATGCGGGGTCAGCACAGTGGGTGCCTTGCGCGCACGCAGCGCCGCCTCGTCCGTCAGCCGCAGCCCGTCGGCGTCGATGAGCACGGGGACCTCGGCCGCCAGTACGTCCTCCAGCCGCTCCCGGTCCTCCCCGAGGCCCGACCCGACAGCCCATGCCTGCACACGCCCGGCCTTGCTCGGCGGCCCCGCCGAGACCAGCGTCTCCGGATGGCGGGCGATCACGGCATCCGCCGCGGGCCCCACGTACCGCACCGCGCCGGCACCCCCGCGCAGCGCACCGGAGACCGCGAGCACAGCGGCACCCGGATAGCGCGCCGACCCGGCGACCACTCCGACGACGCCCCGCCGGTACTTGTCGCTCTCCGCGTGCGGGCGCGGCAACAGCGCCGCCACATCCGCGTGCTGCAGCGCCTGCGCCGCCGGCGCATCCCGAAGGTGGGGCCCCAGCCCGATGTCGACCAGCCGCAGCGCCCCCGCGTACTCCCGCGCCGGGTCGAGCAGCAGCCCCGGCTTGTACGCCCCGAACGTCACCGTCGCATCCGCCCGTACGGCCGCGCCCTGCACCTCACCGGTGCCGGCGTCGACGCCGCTCGGCAGATCCACGCTCACCACCGGCGAACGCACCGAATCCATCAACTCCACAGCCACCGGCCGCAGTCCGCCCTTGCCGCCGATGCCCACGATCCCGTCCACCACGAGATCCGCCTTCGCGATGACGGGTTCCACCGGCACGGTCTTCCCCTCGACGACGGCACCCGGCGCCACCATGACCCGCCCGCCGGCCGCGCGCAGTGCGGCAAGGCCACCCACGTGGACCCGCTCGGGCGAGAGCAGTACGGCACTCACCCCCGCCCCGCGCCGCGCGAGCCGGGCCCCCGCGAAGAGCGCGTCGCCGCCGTTGTCACCACTGCCGACGAGGAGCACGACGCGACTGCCGTACGTCCGCCCGAGCATCCCCGCGCAGGCGGCGGCCAGCCCGGCGGCGGCCCGCTGCATCAACGCCCCGTCCGGCAGCTGTCCCATCAGCTCCCGCTCAGCGGCCCGTACGGTCTCCACGCTGTACGCAGTCCTCATGCCCCCAGTCTGACGGACCCCGCGCGGGCTCACCCCTCCGCGATGACCACCGCCGAAGCGATCCCCGCATCGTGAGACAGCGACAGATGCCACCCGCGCACGCCCATCCGTTCGGCCTGCGCGGCCACGGTGCCCCGCACCAGGATCGACGGCTGCCCCGAATCGGCGGTGACCACCTCCGCGTCGGTCCAGCTGAGCCCGCCCGGTGCGCCCAGCGCCTTCGCCAGGGCCTCCTTCGCCGCGAAGCGCGCGGCCAGGGAGGCCACGCCGCGGCGTTCGCCGCTCGGCAGCCACAACTCGGCGTCCACGAAGAGCCGTTCGGCGAGTATCGGCGTCCGCTTCAGGGCCTGCTCGAACCGGTCGATCTCGGCGACGTCGATGCCCACTCCCACGATCAACGGGAGCCTCCGCTCGCCGGCACGTCCCGGCCGGCACCGCCGTCGCCGTCCCCGCTCACTTGGTACGTACGCACGTCCACCGGCACCCCCTCGAAGTCGGTGACCCGCACGCCGTCCCGGTGCAGCGACACCACCTGGTCCACACCCACGCCGGCCGCCTCCCGCGTATGCGGTGCGAACACCGTGTCGTCCGACGCCAGAAAGGTCTCACCGTCGCCGATCCCGACGACGAGGGGCAGACCGCGGCACGCTCCGACGACCACCTCCGGATCGTCCGCGTGCACCGCGACCAGCGCGAAGTCGCCCGTCAGCTGCCGGCACACCTGCCTCATCGCCTCGGCGAGGTCACCGCAGGAGGAGAAGTGCTCGGCGAGCAGATGAGCGGCGGCCTCGGTGTCCGTCTCGGAGGCGAGTTCGTGCCCGCGGCGGGCCAGTTCGCTGCGCAGCGCGGCGGAGTTCTCGATGACGCCGTTCTGCACGACGGCGACCCGCCCGGCGTTGTCCAGATGCGGATGGGCGTTCGCATCGGTCGGCGGGCCGTGAGTGGCCCGCCGTGTGTGCCCGACGCCCGTCGTCCCGGCAGGAAGCGGACGCTCCGTCAACTCCCGCTGCACGTCCGCGAAGGTCCCCGCCTTCTTCGCCGTCGCCAGCCCGCCGTCCACGAGCACGGCCACACCGGCAGAGTCGTAGCCCAGGTGCTCCAGCCGTTGCAGCCCGGCGACGATCACATCGAGGGCGGAACGCCCTCCTGCGTACGCAACGATTCCGCACATGCGAGCAGCCTAAGCGCCGCCCGCATGCTCCACGGAGGTCCGGTCCGGCAGACCGCAGACCACAGACCGCACGCAGACGCGGACGCAGACCGCGCTCAGCGACCGCGTGCTATCCGCTCTATGGCGTTCTCCACCAGCTCCAGGTATTCCGCTTCCTCACACCGGGGCTTGCTGCCCAGCACATACATGTCGAGGGTCTCGGCGAGGTCTTCGTCCAGGTCCTCGTCCGGCAGGTCGAGCGTCAGATCGCCCTGTATGCGAGCCGCGAAGTCCCGTTTCGTCAGGGGTTCCGGCCGGGCGGGACGTCTTCGTATGCGGTACTTGAGGCTCATGCGGCCGATGCGGTGTGACATGCCGGGAACGTAGCGCCAAAACCCACGGGGCGTACACCGTCCGTACATGCCATTTTCACGGCGGGTTGCCGACACCGCAGAATGGTCCTGTGTCCACGAAGCCGTACGTCGATCTCTCCCGCGCCGAATGGAGCGCGCTGCGCGAACGCACGCCGCTCCCGCTGACCGCGGCCGAGGTCGAGGACCTGCGCGGTCTCGGCGATGTGGTCGACCTCGACGAGGTGCGCGACATCTTCCTGCCGCTGTCCCGGCTGCTGAATCTCTACGTCGGCGCCACACACGGCCTGCGCAACGCCGTCAGCACCTTCCTCGGTGACGCCCTGGGGCACGGCAGCGGTCCGCAGCACGGCTCCCCGTTCGTGATCGGCGTCGCGGGCAGCGTCGCCGTGGGCAAGTCCACGGTCTCCCGGCTGCTGCGGGCACTGCTCGCGCGCTGGCCGGAGCACCCGCGGGTCGAACTGGTCACCACAGACGGCTTCCTGCTGCCCACGGCGGAACTCCAGGAGCGGGGGCTGATGTCCCGGAAGGGCTTCCCCGAGTCCTACGACCGGCGTGCCCTCACCCGGTTCGTGGCCGACGTCAAGGCAGGCAAGCCAGAGGTGACCGCGCCCGTCTATTCGCACCTCGTCTACGACATCGTGCCCGGGGAAAAGCTGACCGTGCGGCGCCCGGACATCCTCATCGTCGAAGGGCTGAACGTGCTGCAGCCCGCCCTGCCCGGCAGGGACGGCCGCACCCGGCTCGCTCTCGCCGACTACTTCGACTTCTCCGTGTACGTCGACGCGCGTACCGGCGACATCGAGGAGTGGTATCTCAGCCGGTTCCGTGCGCTGCGCGAGACGGCCTTCCAGAACCCGCGCTCGTACTTCCACCGGTACACGCAGGTCTCGGAGGAGGAGGCGCTCGACTACGCCCGGCGCACCTGGCGGACCATCAACGAACCCAACCTGCGGCAGAACATCGCCCCGACCCGTGGCCGCGCGACGCTGCAGCTGCACAAGGGCGCGGACCACAAGGTCGAGCGCCTGTCCCTGCGCAAGCTCTGAAAGTCTTACGGCGAGTCAGCCGAGGACCGGCCGCGGCGACGCCCTCGGCGTCCGCAGCTCAGCCCAGCGAGCTCTTGACCACGTCGGCCAGTCGCCCGGCGACGGAGTCGGCCTGTTCCCTGTCCGCAGCCTCCACCATCACCCGTACGAGCGGCTCGGTGCCCGAGGAGCGCAGCAGAACCCTGCCCGTACGGCCCAGTTCCCGCTCCGCGTCGCTCACGGCGGCGGCCAGTTCGGCGGAGGTCTCCACCCGGCTCTTGTCCACGTCCCGCACGTTGACCAGCACCTGCGGCAGGCGCTCCATCACGCTCGCCAGTTCCGACAGTGGTTTGCCCGTGTCGGCGACTCGTGCGGCGAGCATCAGACCGGTCAGTGTGCCGTCGCCCGTGGTGGCGTGGTCGAGCGCGATCACGTGCCCGGACTGCTCGCCGCCCAGCGCGTAGCCGCCGCGCTTCAGCTCCTCCAGCACGTAGCGGTCGCCGACCGCCGTCTGAAGCAGCTCGATGCCTTCGCGTGCCATGGCCAGCTTGAAGCCGAGGTTCGACATGACGGTGGCCACCACGGTGTCCTTGCGCAGACGGCCGGAGTCCTTCATGGCGACGGCCAGTACGGCCAGGATCTGGTCGCCGTCGATCTCCACGCCCTGCGCGTCCACTGCCAGGCAGCGGTCCGCGTCGCCGTCGTGGGCGACCCCGAAATCGGCCTCGTGTTCCACCACGGCCGCCCGCAGGCCCTCCATGTGGGTCGAGCCGCAGTTGTCGTTGATGTTCAGACCGTCGGGGTCGGTGCCGATGGTGATCACCTCGGCGCCCGCGCGGGCGAACGCCTCCGGCGAGACCCGGGCCGCAGCGCCGTGCGCACCGTCGATGACGATCTTCAGCCCGTCCAGCCGGTTCGGCAGTACGCCGACGAGGTGGGCCACGTAGTTGTCGAAGCCCTCGTCGTAGTCGCGGACGCGGCCGACTCCGGCGCCCGTCGGCCTGGCCCAGGGCTGACCGGCGCCGTGCTCGCGGTAGAGCGACTCGATACGGTCCTCCAGCTCGTCGGCGAGCTTGTGACCGCCCTGCGCGAAGAACTTGATGCCGTTGTCGGGCATCGGATTGTGGCTGGCGGAGAGCATCACGCCCAGGTCCGCACCGAGCGACCCCGTCAGGTAGGCGACAGCGGGGGTCGGCAGCACACCCACCCGCAGCACGTCCACCCCGGCACTGGCGAGACCCGCCACCACGGCGGCCTCCAGGAACTCTCCGGAGGCACGCGGATCCCGCCCGACCACGGCCACCGGCCGGTGTCCCTCGAACGAGCCCACCTCAGCGAGCACATGTGCCGCCGAGACCGACAGACCGAGCGCGAGCTCAGCCGTCAGGCCTTCGTTGGCGACACCGCGCACACCGTCCGTACCGAAGAGTCGTCCCACTTGTCGTTCCTCCGAGTCCGAGTCGAGTACGAGCACCAGGCCGACGCCGGGAGCATGACCCGAATACGAGCAGTTACAAGCCGCATATGAGGTGAGTACGAACCGCATACCGGCCGGGCCCGGCCGGCCTCGGCCCGTCCGGTCTCTGCAAGGTATCCGCCGCACGCCCGTCTCCAGCGCTTCCCCGCGCCCTGGCGCGCTCCCCGGCACCCGCCGGGACCTCGCCCTCGTCCTCATAGACGAACGCCCCGGGGGCACGGTTTCGTACCCCCGGGGCGGTTCGCATCGCTGCGGTGAGCAATGCAGCCAGTGCCGCGCCTCAGCGCTTGCTGTACTGCGTGCCCTTACGAGCCTTCTTCAGACCGGCCTTCTTGCGCTCGACGGCGCGAGCGTCACGGGTCAGGAATCCGGCCTTCTTCAGCGCGCCGCGGTTGTTGTCCGCGTCGGCCTCGTTCAGCGCACGGGCCACGCCCAGGCGCAGCGCGCCCGCCTGGCCCGAGATGCCGCCGCCGTTGATACGGGCGACCACGTCGTAGCGGTCGTCCAGCTCGAGCACCTTGAAGGGCTCGTTGACTTCCTGCTGGTGCACCTTGTTGGGGAAGTAGCCCTCAAGGTTGCGACCGTTGATCTTCCACTTGCCGCTGCCCGGGACGATACGGACACGGGCGACGGCGTTCTTGCGGCGTCCGGTACCGGCAGCTGGCTGCGGCTCGCCGAAGCGGGACGCGAGGGACTCGGAGGTGAACTCCTCCGGCGCCTCGGGGGTCTCGGTCGTGTACTCCTCGACGCCCTCGACGGGGGTCTCAGCGGTGGTCTCGGCCACGATTCTCCTCAACTTCTCTCTGTATCGGCGGGGTGGCCGGACTTACTGCGCGACCTGGCTGATCTCGAACGGCACCGGCTGCTGGGCGCTGTGCGGGTGCTGGTCGCCCGCGTAGACCTTCAGCTTGGAGAGCATCTGACGGCCCAGCGTGTTCTTCGGGAGCATGCCCTTCACGGCCTTCTCGACGGCCTTCTCGGGGCTCTTCTCCAGCAGCTCGTCATAGCGGACCGACCGCAGACCACCCGGGTAACCGGAGTGGCGGTAGGCCAGCTTCTGAGTCCGCTTGTTGCCGGACAGGTGCACCTTGTCGGCGTTGATGACGATGACGAAGTCACCGGTGTCGACGTGAGGCGCGTACACCGGCTTGTGCTTGCCCCGGAGAAGGGTGGCGGCCTGCGTGGCCAGACGGCCCAGGACAACGTCCTGCGCGTCGATGACGTGCCACTGGCGCTGGACATCGCCGGGCTTGGGGCTGTACGTACGCACGGTCTTAGCCTTCGCTTCTAGGTGGGGTCTCCCCGGCCCGCAGAGGCCGGGGGACGGGTCTCCCTGAGCCCGAAGACCCAGGAGAAAGGTCCTGACAAGGCCACCTGGCAGATCACGACAGCCTTGACCGCACTACGGTGACGCGGGCCGCGTGTGCTGATCGCTGGTCATCGACCGGTTGGCCGGGTGTAAGGCCCTCCCACGTGAGAATGAGCAAGCCAATACACACAACGAACCGGCAGCTTACCGGTGCGCACCCGTACGGGTCAAAGCGGGCCGTGCACGGCCTGTGACCGGCCAACGGCCCCTTGCGCGGGCACTCTCAGCGGCTCCGCCTCACCCGCCCCTCGCCCCACACCGCTTCCGGCGTCTCCCGTACGACACCGTCCGCGCCGAAGACCAGGAACCGGTCGAAGGAACGCGCGAACCACCGGTCGTGCGTCACTGCCAGCACCGTGCCCTCATACGCCTCCAGCCCCTCCTGCAGCGCCTCCGCCGACTCCAGGTCCAGGTTGTCGGTGGGCTCGTCCAGCAGCAGCGCCGTCGTACCGGCCAGCTCCAGCAGCAGGATCTGGAAGCGTGCCTGTTGCCCTCCCGACAGTTTCTCGAAGAGCTGGTCGCCCTGGCGCTCCAGCTCGTACCGGCGCAGCACGCTC
>DATMEI010000766.1:0-2471 GCA_035556995.1 Streptomyces sp. | reverse complement strand
GGCGAGATGGCCGACCAGAAGCCGCAGATCGACCTCGTCACGGACGCCATCGCCCGTACGCCCTCCGCCGGCGAATACAGCGGCGGCAAGCGGCTGTACGGCTACGTCAAGGGCGACCTGATGTGGGTGGGCGAGCGCGCCGCCCCCGGGGTGGCCCTGCACCCGTACATGTCGGCGCATCTGAAGAAGTCCGTCGACCCCAGTCAGTGGGCGAAGGACCTGGGCGATCTGCCCGACGACGGCATCGCCTTCTTCAAGTGAGCGGCGGTTCTACACTGACGGTGTGGTGACCACCGACTGGCAGAGCGACCTCCGAGCGCGCGGATACCGGCTCACTCCGCAGCGCCAGCTCGTGCTGGAGGCCGTGGACAAGCTGGAGCACTCCACCCCGGACGAGATCCTCGCCGAGGTGCGGCGCACGGCGGGCGGCGTGAACATCTCCACCGTCTACCGCACCCTGGAGCTGCTGGAGGAGCTGGGCCTCGTCTCGCACGCGCACCTCGGCCACGGCGCCCCGACGTACCACCTCGCCGACCGGCACGACCACATGCATCTGGTGTGCCGGGACTGCACCGAGGTGATCGAGGCGGATCTGGCGGTGGCCGGGCCGTTCGCCGACCGTCTGCGGGAGACCTTCGGCTTCGACACCGACATGAAGCACTTCGCGATCTTCGGCCGCTGTGCGGAGTGCTCCGGCCAGGCACAGCAGGACGCCCCACAGGACGCCGCACAGAGCGGGGCGGCCCCGCCTCCCGCGGAGGACTCCTCGAAGAGCGGCCGTACACCGTCGTAGTCTGGTCGTATGTCCTTCAACAGCCCGATCCGCAGCCTTCCCGCGCTGCACGGTGGTGCCGCATGAACTCTCCGCTCCTTTCGCTGCCGGGCGCCGTCGCCGCCGAAGGCCAGGACGAGGGGGTCGCAGCCCACTACGGCGACCTCTTCCGGGAGCAGCGGTCCCTGGCCGCCGGCACCGGCTTCGTGGATCTGTCGCACCGCGGTGTCGTCGCCGTCTCCGGCGCCGACCGGCTCTCCTGGCTGCATCTGCTGCTGACACAGCACGTCAGCGAACTCCCGGCGGGGCACGCCACGGAGGCGCTGATCCTCTCCGCGCACGGGCACATCGAGCACGCGCTCTACCTCGTCGACGACGGGGAGACCGTCTGGATGCACACCGAGCCCGGCTCGCAGGAGGCTCTCATCGCCTACCTGGAGAGCATGCGGTTCTTCTACCGCGTCGAGATCGCGGACCGCACCGAGGAGTACGCGGTCGTGCATCTCCCTGCGGGCTCCATCACCGAGCCGTCCGAGGGCACCGTCGTACGCGAGACCCCGCACGGCCGTGACCTCTTCCTCCCCCGCTCCGGGCTGAAGTCCTTCGCCGATACGAACGGCCCCGCCATCGGGCTGCTCGCGTACGAGGCGCTCCGCGTCGAGAGTCACCGGCCACGGCTCGGCCTGGAGACCGACCACCGCACCATCCCGCACGAACTGGGCTGGCTCGGCACGGCAGTTCACCTTGAGAAGGGCTGCTACCGCGGCCAGGAGACGGTCGCCCGCGTGCACAACCTCGGCAAGCCGCCGCGCCGCCTCGTCTTCCTGCACCTCGACGGCAGCGAAGTGAGCCTGCCTGTGCACGGCGACCCGGTGCGGCTCGCCGACGACGGGCCGGAGGGACGCAAGCTGGGCTTCATCACCACCTCGGCCAGGCATCACGAACTCGGGCCGATCGCAATGGCGTTGATCAAGCGCAACGTGCCGCTGGACGCGCCGCTGATCGCGGGCGACGACGCGACGGCGGCGGCGCAGGAGGTCGTCGTCGCCCCCTGAGGCGTCGGCGTCGTGGTCCTCCTGGTCCCGGTCCGTCCTGGTCCTGGTCCTGGTCCTGGCCCTGCTTGTTCAGTTCCCGGCCTCGCGCTCCCGGCTGGTCAGATCTCCAACAGCACAGTGAACGGGCCTTCGTTCGTCAGCGAGACCTTCATCTCCGCCCCGAAGCGGCCAGTTGCCACCTGGGCGCCCAACGCGCGCAGCTGCGCCACGACTTCGTCCACCAGCGGCTCGGCGACCGGGCCGGGCGCGGCGGCGTTCCAGGTGGGGCGGCGGCCCTTGCGTGCGTCGCCGTAGAGCGTGAACTGGCTGATCACCAGCAGCGGTGCGCCCAGGTCGGAGCAGGACTTCTCACCCTCCAGGATGCGTACCGACCACAGTTTGCGGGCCAGTTGGGCCGCGGTCGCCCCGGTGTCGTCGTGCGTGACGCCGACCAGTACGCACAGTCCCTCACCGACGATCTCCCCGACGGTCTCCCCGTCCACGACGACGCTCGCACCGTTCACTCTCTGCACCACAGCTCGCATAGCAGCCATCATGCCCTGCCGCTCGGCGATCTGTTCGCATGCTCCGGATGGGTGCGACATCGCTGCGCGGGAGCCCCGCACAATGGCACGATGCGCACAGGCGGTACGTACCGCTGCTCT
>DATMEI010000765.1:0-4425 GCA_035556995.1 Streptomyces sp. | reverse complement strand
GGCACGCTCGCGTACGAGGAACAGCGCCGACCACTCGGCGCACGTACCCTCGGCAACGGCCGCGCACAGGGCCACGGTTGCCAGCAGCCACAGCCGCTTGCGGAAGAGGACGGCACGGTAGGTGCCCTCGGAGCCCTTGGTGCTCTTGGCGGCCTCGGAAGCATCGGAGTCCTCGGAGCGCCGGTGCGGCCCGGGGCGTTCCCCGGGTACGGAGCGTCCGGCGGCCAGCAGCGCCATCAGGCCCGCCGCCGCCACGAAGCAGAAGTGCTGTGCCGGCGCGACCGAGAGCCCGGCCGCCAGCCCCGCGCCCAGTGACCCGAGCAGACCCCCGAAGCTGAACCCGGCGTGGAAGAACGGCATCAGCGGACGTTCCAGCTCCCGCACGACGGCGACGGCGGCGACGTTCATCGCCACGTCGACCGCTCCCATCAGCGCGCCCAGGGCGGCAAGCGCCAGGCCGAGTACAAGCGGGGATCCCGCCAGGCCGAGCAGCGGCAGCACCAGGCACGCACCGGCGAGCGCGGTCATGACGACCAACCGCGCACCCCACGCGGCGCAGGCGCGGGCCGCCAGCGGCGCGGTGATGATCATCGCGATGCTGGGGCCGAGCAACGCGAGGCCGAGCCCCGCCGGTTCCGCGTCGACCTGTGAGGCGAGCGCGGGCACCCGGGCGGCCCAGGCGCCGTAGAGACCGCCGTTCACGACGAACACCACGGCCACACCGGTGCGGTGGGAGACCACTCGTGCACCTCTCTCATGAACTCGGCGAGTGGTCAGGTTATTTGGCATGCGGATAGCAAGGCAGGAGATTGCTCCGAAGCGCGGTCTTCTCATGCGGCTGTGCCGGTGGTTGCCTCGTCAGGTGCCTGCGGAAATCGTCAACGGCATTTCATCGGCAGGCAGATGGACCGGGAGAACGGTAAGCGACGGCAGGAGTACCAATTTCCATGACCGTTTTGTGGGGAATATCTTTCGATGCCACCCCGATTTCCGGTGTGGTGGTGGAGTTCGTCAAAACCGCCAGAGTGTTCCGGGAGCAGGGCTACCGGGTGCATCTCGACCTCGGCTACGACGTGAAAGCCGATAAGAACGCCTTCTTCAGGCCCTACCGTGACGAAGCAGCCCTGTTACCCGACTGGGTACAGCTCGACCGGGTCGAGGGAATCGAGGAAGTCCCCGGCTACGACCAGCAGTTGGTCTCCGCGGTCCTGCGCGAGTACGTACAGCAGGGCGCCGGCGAACACCTGCTGCCCCAAGTGGACGCCGCAGCCGAGGCGATCGGCGAACGGATCGTCGCGACCTGGGAACGCCTCGACGTGTCGTTCGTGATGGTGGAGAACGGCACCCTGCCCGAGAACATCACGTACACCAAAGCGCTCTACTCGGCCATCGAACGCTACGGGCGGCGCCACCGGCTCGGCCGCTTCGTGCTGTGGCGCGACCACGACCTGATGTGGCAGAGCGAGCCGGGCATCAAGAAGTACGGCGACTTCCCGTACCCCCGCACTGTGGCCCCCGCCGACTCGCCGTACGTCCACTACGTCGCGCTGCACGAGGAAGCGCGGAGCAGGACCCTCGAATGGGTGCCCGGCCTGGAGAACATCGACGTCCTGCCCAACACCTTCACGCACACGCCCGCCGTCGCCGGCCGCGGCAACGCCGACTTCCGCCGCGATCACGGCATTCCGGAGGGCGCGCCCCTCATCGCCCGTTGCACCAGGATCATTCCGCAGAAGCGCATCGACCGCGACATCCACCTGGTCGCGGCTCTCGCGGCCCACGCCGACGTCCATCTCTTCGTCGCAGGGGACACCGCTGAATCACCCGGCGAGTACGCCGAACTCGGCCGTCTCGCCGAGTCGTTGGGCGTGCGGGAGCGAGTGGTCTTCGGCGGCCGGCTCGCACCGCACGAGGCCGACATCGGATCCGCACGCGGAGACGGGTATTCCGTACGCGACCTGCTCGCCCACGCCGACATGGCCTCGTTCCTTACCTCCTACGACTACGAGAGCTACGGGAACCCGATCGGCGAGGCCATCGCGTCGCGCGTCCCGTACATCACCACCCGCTACCAGCTGTACGACACGGTGTACGGGGACAAGGGCTTCCGCGCCCCCGTCATGGAGCTCACCACCGGCGACCTGCCCACGCAGTCCTTCGTGGACGACGTGGCCGAGCTGATCCTGGACGAAAGGAAGCGCGAGGAGATGGCGGACTTCAACCACCGGCTCGGCGAGGAGCACTTCGGTGCGGACCGGGCCGGCGAGCTCCTGGCCGAGCTGTTCCTGACCCCGATGGGCGAGCGGACCCGTATGAGCGTCGTGCTCCCCGTGTACAACGAGGCGCACAACCTGCCCGCGGTGCTGCGCTCGCTCTACGAACAGCGCGGTGAGAACGGGCCGTTGGACAAGTCGCTGTACGAAGTCGTGCTGGTGGACAACAACTCCACCGACGACACCGTGAAGACCGCACGCCGGTTCGCCGCCGAACACCCCGACCTCGCGGTCCACGTCGTCCCGGAACCCGAACAGGGAGTGGCGTGCGCACGCAGGACCGGCATGGACTTCGCGTCGCAACGCAGCGCCCGCCGCGGACCGTCCGACGCGGAGCAGCGCTTCTACCTCGTCTCGGCCGACGCCGACTGCCGGGTCGACGAGCGGTGGCTGTGGGAGCTGCTCACCGCGATGGAGCCGGGCAAGGCCGCCATCGGCGTCTGCGACTACTACTACGCGGCGGAGCACTTCACCCAGCGGCCACGGCTGTGGGACGCCATCCAGAAGACGCTGCGCTGCCGCGCCGTGACGTTCGCGCTCTTCGGCGGCTTCCCGGACGGCAAGGGCTTCGCCGTCGACCGCGACGCCTACGAGAAGGCCGGCGGGATCGAGATCTTCTACCAGCTCCAGGACGGGCGGTTCGTCAACCATCTGTCCGACGACTGGGACTTCGGCATCCGCGTCCGCGGATCGGGCGAGGACATCGCCTACGTACCGGCGTCGCGCGTGGAGATCAACCCCCGGCGGGTCAACCACGCCATCGACGAGGTGATCACCGGCCGGGCCTACGGCTCCGACGGCATCATCGTCATGCGCGACATCCGGGTGCCGGAGTCCGCGGCCGGCCGTGACGGCGATCTGACCGAGGAAGAGGCCCTGCAGGCATGGGAGTTCTCCATCAAGGACTTCACGCCGAAGAACACGATCCTGCCCGTGCTGCTGACGCCGTCCCTGCTCGACGACGACGCCGTCGTCGACTTCTTCGGACCTTCCCTGGCCGAGCGGCTCGGACAGCGGATCGCTGAGATCAAGGACGAGATGCGGGTGGTCGACTTCACCCCCATCCACTCGTACAAGACCCCGTCCTACCGGCTGTACTTCGAGTTCGCCGACGAGATCTTCGCCCGGCTGCGCGCCACCGTCGGCGAGGACATCGGCCACCCGCCGCCCCTGCCCGAGTGCCTGCGGGACGTGCCGCCCGACCGGTTCACCGAGTTCGTGAGGTACTTCTGCGAGGACCGCGAATCCGGTGAGGCGCACAACTACTTCGGGAACGGGGGCGTGTTCTGATGACGGACGTGCAGCTGACGGAGGGCGGCAACAGGCAGACGTACGAACAGTCGGTCGCCTCGCTGAAGGAGACCGACCCCGGCTACCCGGTACCGGCGGTGCTGGACGCGCTGACGGCCCCGGAGAACCGGCACTTGGTCGACTACGTGACCGAAGACCCGTTCGGCGCCCACGTCTTCCCGGGCAACATCCCCGGCTACTCGCCGCAGGACTTCCTCTCCGACCTCGACGGCCAGCTCGCCACCACGGCACCGATCCACCTGTGGTCCTACATCCCCACCTGCGCGTACAGGTGCCGCTTCTGCCAGTACCCGGTGGTGCTCGTCAAGGGAGCGCCGGAGGTCGCCGACAGCAAGGCGGCGCAGTGGGTCGACTGGAACATCCGCGAGGCCCGACTGTGGCTGCGTGACGTGCCCAACCTGGCCTCGGCGCCGGTCGGCGAGTTCAACGTCTTCGGCGGTACGCCCTCGCTGCTGCCGCCGGACGCCATCCGCCGGCTGCTCGACTTCTACCGCGAGAACTTCAACTTCACCCCGGACACGGCGATCCGCTTCGAGGGCGACCCCAGCACCTTCACGCCCGCGAAGCTGGAACTCCTGGCGGAGCTGGGCTGCACCAAACTGAGCAGCGGTGTGCAGTCCTTCGACGACCCGGTGCTCGAGCAGTGCGGACGCGAGCACACGGCACAGATGTGCGTGGACTTCGTACGCAACGCCCAGCGCATCGGATTCGAGTGGATCAGTGTCGACCTCATGTACGGGCTGCTCGACCAGACGGTCGACAGCGTGCGCCGTGACCTCGACATCGTCCTGGAGAACGAGCTGACGGCCGTCGTCTGCACGAAGCTTCATCTGGCGGACCA
>DATMEI010000764.1:0-4690 GCA_035556995.1 Streptomyces sp. | reverse complement strand
CCGACCTGGTCCTGATCGGGACACCGCCCGCGCTTCACGCGGAGCAGACGCGCACCGCACTGCGCGCCGGTGCGTGGGTGCTCTGCGAGAAGCCCCTGTGTCTTTCACTCGCGGAGTACGACGAGATCGCCTCCGCGGAAGGCGACGGCGATGCGGGAGGCCCGTACGCCTCCGCCGTCTTCCAGCACCGCTACGGCTCCGGCGCCGCGCACGCCCGTCAGCTCCTGCGCGCGGGCGAGCTGGGCCGGCCGCTGGTCGCGCACTGCCAGACCACCTGGCACCGCGACGCGGACTACTACTCCGTTCCCTGGCGCGGCCGTTGGGAGACCGAAGGCGGCGGCCCCACCATGGGCCACGGCATTCACCAGATGGACCTGCTGCTGCATCTCCTCGGTGAGTGGAGCGAGATACGGGCCATGGCCGGGCGGCTCGTGCACGACGTGGAGAGTGAGGACGTCTCGACCGCACTCGTCCGGTTCGAGGGCGGAGCCGTCGCCACCGTCGTCAACAGCGTCCTCTCCGCGGACGAGGTGAGCCGCATACGCATCGACTGCGCGGACGCCACCGTCGAGTTGACGCATCTCTACGGATACGGCAACGACGACTGGGCCTACACCCCCGCGCCCAACGTGCGGGAACAGCAGGAGCGCACCTCCCACTGGCGCGCTCCGGCCGCCGATGTGCCCAGCTCGCACGCCGCGCAGCTCTCCGGGTTCCTCGACGCCATGGAGAAGGGCGTACGCCCGCCGGGCAGCGGCCCTGACGCGCGCCGCACCCTCGAATTCCTCGCCGCGCTCTACAAGTCGGCGTTCACCGGCAGGCCCGTCCATGCAGGTGAGATCACCCCGGAGGACCCCTACTACCGGGCCATGCACGGCAATCACCCCGACTGGGCACCGAAGGAGCTCTGAGAGCAACGATGAGCGCCCCGCTCCCGATCACCGTCTCGCACACACACGGCGAGCGCATCGAAGTATCCGCCGACGGCACCGAGTTGATGGCATACGTCTACGCCCCCGACCCGGTGGCGTTCGAGTCACGCAAGCCGTACGCGCATCCGCTGCGCACGCTGGGAGGCAACCAGGTCTCCGGTTACCGGCCCAACGACCACCGCTGGCACAAGGGCCTGCAGATGACCGCCAGTCACCTCTCAGGCCAGAACTTCTGGGGCGGCAACTCGTATGTGCACGGCGAGGGTTATCTGCCCATACACGAACGCGTCGGTTCCATGCGGCACGACGGCTTCGACGTCTTCGAAGTGGCCGACGACAGGCTGGACTTCACCGAGCGGCTCACCTGGGTCGAGAACGGCGGCGAGGAGTGGGCTCACGAGCAGCGCTCCGTCGCACTCCACTCGGTGGACGCGGGGACCAGCACGTACGCTGTCGACTGGTCCATCCACCTGACCAACGTCCGCGGAGAACCGCTGCACTTCGGCTCACCGACCACACACGGCCGTGACATGGCCGGCTACACCGGGCTGCACTGGCGCGGACCCCGCGACTTCACCGGTGGTCAGGTGCTGACGCCGGGCGGGCCGAGCACCGACGAGGAGATGATGGGTCAGCCCGCCTCGGAACACCCCTGGCTCGGCTTCGTGGGCGAACACGACGACGTGAACGCCCACTCGACTCTCGCCTTCGCGCACGCGCCGCAGAACGCGCAGTCGGTGCATGCCTCGCACTGGTTCGTACGCTCCGAGCCCACCCCGACCGTCGCCTTCTCCTGGGCCTTCTTCGAGGAGTTCGCCCTGCCGCCGGGGGACTCGTTCGCGTACCGCTACCGGATGCTCATCGCTGACGGGGCCTGGGACTCCGAGGGGATCGAGCAGCACCTCAAGTCCCTTCCCTGGTGAAGCCGGGCCGCGTGAAAAGGCAGACCACGACGCCGAGTTGAAGGGAGGACTCACATGCTGGACGCTCCACTGCCGGGCGGGATCGGCCTGTCGCACATCAGCGCCTACGACTGGGAGGCCGCCGACGGCGTGTGCGGCGGAAGTCCGCACATCCACCTCGCCTGTACGGAGGCGTACGTCGTCACCGCGGGAGAGGGCGCGGTGCAGACGCTCACCGTGGAGGACGGATTCACGGAAACCCCCCTGGAGCCGGGTGTGATCGCCTGGTTCACGCCCGGCACCGTGCACCGCATGGTCAACGGATCCGGGCTGCGGGTGACGGTGCTCATGCAGAACAGCGGCCTGCCGGAGGCCGGGGACGCGGTGTTCACCTTCCCCCAGGACGTACTGTCCGACCCCGAGGCGTACGCGGCAGCCGCCGCGCTGCCCGCCAAGGAAGGCCCGGAAGCGGACAGTTCGGCCAGGAAGCGGCGCGACCTGGCCGTCCAGGGTTACCTCCGGCTCAGACAGGCGCTGGAGGCAGGCGACGCGGAACCGCTGCACGCCTTCCACCGGGCGGCCGCCCGGATCGTCGCCCCCAAGGTGGCCGACTGGGGCCCCCGTTGGCGGGCCGGTGCTCTCGCAACGGCGGAACGCACCGGGCAGCAGCTCGCCGCCCTCGCAGAGGGCGACCCGTCCCATCTGGCCGCGGCCCGCGCCCGGTCGGCAGAACCCACCCGGCTCGGCGGCTACGGGATGTGCGGCCGCCGCGACGAGTACGAACTGCCCGGCACCACGCTGCCGTACTACGGCGAATAGCCGGACTGCCCGCGCCCGTACGGCTGTTCAGAACAGCGGCGTACGGGCGACGGGCACCCCGGGCAGGCAGCTCACCGACCGACAGCCCGCCGGCCGGCAGCTCACCGACTGACAGCCCACCCACCGATCGACCGCACGGAAAGGTCCTTCCCATGCCCGCACCCAGGACAAGGTCGTCCTGCGCGGCAGCCGTGGCGCTCGCCCTGTGCGCGACGCTCGCAGGCTGCGGCGGCGGAGCCTCCGCCTCTGACGACGGCAAGGTCACACTCCGCTTCACCTGGTGGGGGAACACCGACCGCGCCACACGCACCAACAAGGCCGTCGAAGCGTTCGAGCAGGCCAACCCGGACATCGACATCCAGACGTCCTACTCCACATACGACTCGTACAAGCAGAAGCTCGCCACCCAGGCCGCCGGCAGCGACGTCCCCGACCTCATCCAGCTCGACTACCGGCAGATCAGCCAGTACGCGGGCTCGAATGTGATGCTCGATCTCGCCGAGCAGCGCAAGACTCTCCGCACCGGAGAGATGGACCCACGGCTGCTCAGGACCGGCCAGGTCGGCGGCGCCCAGTACGCCCTGCCGATGGGCGTGGGCACCCAGGCTGTCGCCTATGACAAGACCGCCTGGCGCAAGGCCGGAGTGAAACCGCCCCAGCCCGGCTGGAGTTGGCAGGACTGGGTGAAGGCGCTGCGCAAGGTGAAGCAGGACCGCGGCTCGTACGCCATGACGGATCCCGGGGCGGCGGAGGACCAGTTCGAGATCTGGCTGCGCGGTCAGGGCAAACAGCTCTACGGCAAGGACGGGCAAGTGGCCTTCAGTGCGGCGGATCTGGAGCGCTGGTGGACCTTCACCTCCAAGCTCCGCAAGGAGGGGCTCGTCAGCCCGGCCACGGACACGACACAGATGTCCGGGTCCGTCGAGGACACGCCCATGGGGCGGAAGAAGTCCATCGCGGAGTTCAACTGGGATGCACCGTCGGCCGGCTACGAGGCCATGTACGGCGACCGGCTCGCCATCGCCCCGACGCCCTCCGGTGAAGACGGCACGCCCGGTCAGTACTACAAGCCGTCGATGCTGCTCGGGATCTCCGCCAACAGCGAGCACCCCCGCGAGGCCGCCCAGTTCATCGACTTCTTCCTCAACTCCGACAAGGCAGCCGACATCCTCGGCGTGGACCGCGGCACGCCCGTCAACGGCAAACAGCGCAGCCGGGTGCTCTCCGAAGTCACCGGCTTCCAGAAGCAGGTCGCCGAGCTGCAGGAATCGATGCGGGGCAAGCTCAAGGATCCACCGGCCGCACCGCCGCGCGGTGACAACGGACTTCAGTCCACCTTCCAGCGCGACTACGACCAGGTCTCCTTCGAGAAGCTCTCGCCACGGGAAGCGGCCGAGGACTTCCTCACCGAGGCACGAGCGGAGCTGAGGCCCTGATGACGAACGCATCCACAGCATCCACAGCATCTGCGACAGCGACGACCCTGCCGGAACGCTCCCGTACGGCCGCGGACCGGGCCGGGACAGGCACGCCAGGCACGGGGGAACGCCGCACCGGCCGTCCGCCACAGCGCGAACGACAGGGCGCCGCCTGGGTGTTCCTCTCCCCGTGGGTGCTGGGAGCCTCCGTGCTCACCCTGCTCCCGATGGCCGTCTCGCTCTATCTGTCCTTCACCGACTACAACCTCTTCGACCCGCCCTCGTGGATCGGCCTGCGCAACTACGTGCAGATGTTCACCGAGGACCCGCGGATGCTGCGCTCGGTCGGCAACACCCTGCTCTACGTGGTCATCGCCGTTCCGCTGCAACTCGCCCTCGCCCTCGGGACGGCCGTCGCACTGAAGTCCATGAAGCGCGGCAGGAACTTCTACCGGTCGGCCTTCTACGCCCCGTCACTGCTCGGCGCGTCGATGAGCGTCGCCCTCGTCTGGAGGGCGATCTTCAACGACGGCGGCACCGTCGACAACCTGCTGAGCGGTGTCGGAGTGCACATCGGCGGCTGGGTCAATCACCCGGGCTGGGCGCTGCTGGCGGTCGC
>DATMEI010000763.1:0-3283 GCA_035556995.1 Streptomyces sp. | reverse complement strand
CAGCAGCCCGGCTACGGATACCCGCCTCCGCCGCCCCCCGGCGGCCCTCCGGGCTCCTCGACCGGCAAGGTCGTCGCGATCATCGGTGCTGCCGCCGCGGCGGTCCTTCTCATCGCCGGCGGCGTGTACTTCGCGGTCGGCGGTGACGGCGAGGGCGACGACCGCGCGAAGCCGAAGACCAGCGACAGTGCTACGTCCGACGCCTCACGGGACGTGACGGACGGGCCCACAGACGAGCCCACCGACGAACAGACGGAGGAGTTCACCGACCCGCCGGACGACTTCGGCAACGAAAGCGCGGGCCCCCACTCCAAGGAGGACGGTTTCAAGGGCCAGTGGCAGGACGACGGCGGCAAGACGCTGACGATCGGCGCGAAGCTCCAGAGCGGCCAGGGGGCAGGCAAGAACTCGGTGTCCTACATCGAACCCGGCGGCGACGGATTCTGCATAGGCCTCGGCCAGGAGCGGAGCGGCGGCGCCGTGTTCCGGATAGCCCTCAAGTGCGGCAGCGGCAAGGAGGAGAAGTACATCTCGGGGAACTCGAAGCAGGACGGCGAGTCGATCACCATCACCTGGGACAAGGGCGGCGGTTCCGACACCCTCGACTGGAACGGGGACTGACACGGGCGCGACCACCGCGGACGTACGTCCTCAACTCCCCGGCAACGCCCACGAGTTGCGGGGCGGAGGGCATGCCGGCCGGCCTTGTCGGCCTGTCAGCCTTCTCCGTCTTGTCGTGCGGAGGGAAGCAGCGTCTGCGCCTGGTAGCGGCTGCCGGCGCAGCTCCGCAGCGCGGCTTCGACGCCGTCCACGCGGGTGCCCGCCTCCTTCTTCGTGGACGAGACGATCGTGCTCTTCAGCGCACCCTTGCCGGCGCGCAGCCGATAGGGGATCCGTGTCTCCGTTCCTTCCCCGAGGGTCGCCCGCACGGCGAGTCTGCGCTTGTTCCTCCCCCGGGTGACCGTGACGTACGTGATGTCCCGCCATGGCACCGTGAGCGTGTGCGGGCCGTGCCGCACGGAGAGCCCGTCTGCCCCGACGCGCAGTGCTCTGGCCTTCAGCAGCGGCAACGAGACCGCCAACCCGTAGAGCAGATGCAGCAGCGTGACGACGAACGCGTACACGGCTGCAACCGGCAATTTCTCGGACACCGTTCCGACGAAGAGGAGCAGGCCGTCGACCGTCAACGCCGAAGCGGCCGGGCGTCGCATGCGGTGCCAGAACACCGTGGAGCCCCATTCCTCCACGGCGAACGCGGAGTGGGCAGGCGCCGGAGCCGGAGTCGGAGTCGGAGCCGGAGCCGGAGCCGGAGCCGACGGTTCGCGGGCCGGCCGTTTCCGGCGAAGTGACCACCCGGGCGGCCTGGTTGTGGCCGTCGAACTCCCTCGTTGCGGCCCGGTGGCCGCCAGGGCGTCCGCGCCGGGGCCGGTGTCCGGTACGGCCCTCCGTGAGGCAGACAGATCGAAGGCCACGCCACTCTGATCGTCGTCCGCGAGTGCGAGCCGTGCGATCACTTCACCGGCTTCGGGACGGTCCTCCGGGGCCTTCCGCAGGCAGTCCTGTGCCAACTCCCGCAAGCCGTCCGGCATCGCGCCGAGATCGGGCGTCTCGTACACCACCCGGAACAGGAGTACGTGGGAGGCCCCGTCACCGAAGGCACCGGCGCCGGTGGCCGCGTAGACGAGCAGCGAACCGAGTGCGAAGACATCCGAGGGCGGACCCGTCGGCTGACCGAGCGCCTGCTCGGGCGACATGAAGCCGGGTGTGCCCAGGATGGTTCCGGTCTTGGTCAGATCGGTTCCGCTGCTGGTCTCCAGAGCCTTGGAGATGCCGAAGTCGATGACCCTCGGACCGTCGTCGGCGAGCATGACGTTGGAGGGCTTGAGGTCACGGTGTACGAGGCCGGCGCTGTGGAACGAGGCGAGCGCCTCGGCCAGTCCCATGCCGAGCCTGCGCACCCCGCCCTCGTCCAACGGGCCCTGCTGCGTGACGCGTTCGGCGAGCGAGAGGCCGTCGACGTACTGGCTGGCGATCCACGGCATGGCGCCGTCGGGGTCGGCGTCGACGACCGGCGCGGCCCAGAAGCCGCCCGCCCGCATCGCGAGCTTCGCCTCGCGCCGGAATCTGTCGCGGAACCCGGGAGCGGCGGCCACATCCTCCCGTACGACTTTCACGGCGACCCGGCGCCCTGTCCCGGACTCGCCGAGGAACACCCTGCCCATACCGCCCGAGCCCAGACGGCCTGTCAGCCGATACGGGCCGACTGCCCGTGGATCTCCGGCATGCAATGGCTCCATCAGGCTCCTCCCGAACAACCGTGGCCTCACCCTAGTGATGTCGCCCCCTGAGGGCTCACCGGTTCCAGCAGGTCCCGGGCACAAGTGGTGATGCCCGGAACCGTACGTCCTGCCCACGGTTCCTACGAGTTCTGCGAGTCGGGAGAGCTGGGCCCGGAGACACCGCCGGCCCGGCGCCGGGCATTCGCCCGTCAGGTCTGCTGGGCCAGGAAGCTGTACGGGTACGGGAGGCGCTGCACGGAGGCGTCGGTCAGCCGGCGCAGGTGCTCGGGCTCCAACTCCCAGTCCACGACCGCGAGATGACTCGTCAGCTGCTCCATCGTGCGTGCCCCGACGATCGGCGCGGTGACATCCGGCTGCGCCAGCAGCCAGTTGACGGCGACCTGGGCGGGCGGCCGTCCGGACTCCTCGGCGACGGCGAAGAGTTCATCGAGTACGCGCCACGTCCGCTCGTCCTGATAGGCACCCCACGACTCGCTCCAGCCCATCTTCTCCGCGGTCTCGACACGGCTGCCGCGCGGCGGTTCCTGCATGCCGCGCCGGATCGACCCGCTCAGCCAGCCGCCGCGCAGCGGGCTCCACGGGATGACCCCCAGCCCCTCGTTCCGGCAGACGGGCAGCAACTCCCACTCGGTCTCGCGGTCCAGCAGGTTGTAGAGCGGCTGCAGGGAGGTGAAGGGCTCCCAGCCGCGTGCACGGCTGATGCCGACGGCCTTCTGCAACTGCCACCCGCTGAAGTTGCTCGCCCCCACCGCCCGCACCTTGCCTGCCCGTACGAGCGAGTCGAGCGTGGAGAGCGTCTGCTCCAGCGGCGTGGCCGGGTCCCAGGCGTGCACCTGATACAGGTCGATGTGGTCGGTCTGCAGCCTGCGCAGGCTCGCCTCGACGCCCTCGATGATGTGCTTACGGCCCAGCCCCATGTCGTTGGGGCCGTCCCCCATCGGGAACCTGACCTTCGTCGCGATGACGAGGTCGTCGCGGCGCTG
>DATMEI010000762.1:0-5404 GCA_035556995.1 Streptomyces sp. | reverse complement strand
CGGACCCCGTCACCGGCTCGGAGACCGAACTGCTGTGGGTCAAGGGCTCCGGCGGTGATCTGGGCACCCTCACGGCGGGCGGGCTGGCCGCGCTCCGCCTGGACCGGCTGCGTGCACTGAAGTCCGTCTACCCGGGCGTGGAACGCGAGGACGAGATGGTCGCCGCCTTCGACTTCTGCCTCCACGGCAAGGGCGGAGCGGCCCCGTCCATCGACACGGCGATGCACGGTCTGGTCGAGGCGGCACACGTCGATCATCTCCATCCCGACTCCGGCATCGCGCTGGCCTGCGCCGCCGACGGGGAGAAGCTGACGCGGGAGTGCTTCGGCCAGAGCGTGGTGTGGGTGCCCTGGCGCCGCCCCGGCTTCCAGCTCGGACTGGACATCGCCGCCGTCAAGGACGCCAATCCACAGGCGGTCGGCTGCGTGCTGGGCGGCCACGGCATCACCGCCTGGGGTGCCACGAGCGAGGAGTGCGAGCGCAACTCGCTGCACATCATCCGTGCCGCCGAGACGTTCCTCGCCGAGCGCGGACGCCCCGAACCGTTCGGGCCCGTACGGGAGGACTGCGCGCCACTGCCCCCGTCCGCGCGCCGCGAGCGTGCCGCCGCGCTCGCGCCCGTCATCCGCGGCCTGGCATCGACGGACCGGCCGCAGGTGGGTCACTTCACCGATTCCGGCGCGGTGCTGGACTTCCTCTCCCGCGACCAGCATCCGCGGCTCGCCGCGCTGGGCACCTCCTGCCCGGACCATTTCCTGCGTACGAAGGTGCGTCCCCTCGTTCTCGATCTGCCCGCGGGCGCCCCGCTGGAGGAGGCCGTCGCCCGGCTGCGGGAGCTCCACGCGGATTACCGCGAGGAGTACCGCGCCTACTACGAGCGGCACGCCGCGCCCCACTCCCCCGCCATGCGCGGCGCCGATCCGGCGATCGTGCTGGTGCCGGGCGTGGGGATGTTCTCCTTCGGCAGGGACAAGCAGACGGCGCGGGTGGCGGGCGAGTTCTACGTCAACGCGGTCAATGTGATGCGCGGCGCCGAGGCCGTCTCCTCCTACGCCCCCGTCGAGGAATCGGAGAAGTTCCGGATCGAGTACTGGGAGCTGGAGGAGGCCAAGCTGCGCCGCATGCCCGCGCCGAAGCCGCTGGCGACCAGGGTGGCGCTGGTGACCGGTGCCGGTTCGGGCATCGGCAGGGCCATCGCACACCGGCTGGTGGCCGAGGGCGCCTGCGTCGTCGTCGCCGACAGGGACGCGGGCAGCGCGGCCGGTGCCGCCGCTGAACTCGGCGGCCCCGACAGGGCGACGGCCGTCACCGTCGACGTCACCTCGCAGGAGCAGATCGCCGCGGCCTTCCAGGAGGCGGTACTCGCCTTCGGCGGCGTGGACCTGGTGGTCAACAACGCGGGCATCTCCCTGTCGAAGCCGCTGCTGGAGACCACGGCGCAGGACTGGGACCTGCAGCACGGCATCATGGCGCGCGGCTCCTTCCTCACCTCACGGGAGGCGGCGCGGGTGATGACCGCGCAGGGCATGGGCGGCGACATCGTCTACATCGCCTCCAAGAACGGTGTCTTCGCCGGTCCCAACAACATCGCCTACGGCGCGGCCAAGGCCGACCAGGCACATCAAGTACGCCTGCTGGCAGCGGAGTTGGGCGAGCACGGCATCCGCGTGAACGGCGTCAACCCGGACGGCGTCGTGCGCGGCTCGGGCATCTTCGCCGGCGGCTGGGGTGCACAGCGCGCCGCGGTCTACGGCGTGCCCGAGGAGGAACTCGGGGAGTTCTACGCCCAGCGCACCCTTCTCAAACGGGAGGTGCTGCCCGAGCATGTCGCGAACGCCGTCTACGCACTGACCGGCGGCGATCTGAGTCACACCACCGGCATGCATGTTCCTGTCGACGCCGGCGTGGCCGCCGCCTTCCTCCGCTGATCCGTCCGTATCCCTGCCGTACCCGTTCCGTACCGGATTGGAGGTCCTGCGCCGTGTCACCATCCGCTCGCGCCACTGCCGCGACCTTCGCGGCCGTCGACCTCGGTGCGTCCAGCGGGCGCGTGATGGCCGCCCATGCAGGCCCCGGCACGCTGGAGTTGCGGGAGGTGCACCGGTTCCCCAACAGGCCGGTGCGTACGAGCGGAACGCTGCACTGGGACATCCTCGCCCTGTACCAGGGGGTGCTCGACGGGCTGCGGGCCGCCGGACCCGTCGCCTCGGTGGGGCTGGACTCCTGGGCGGTGGACTACGGCCTGCTGGACGCACACGGCGCGCTGCTGGGCAATCCCGTGCACTACCGGGACGCCCGTACGGAGGGTATGGCGGCACGTGTCTCCAGGACACTGCCGCCCGGGGAGCTGTACGCACACACCGGCCTGCAATACCTCCCCTTCAACACGCTCTACCAGCTGACCGCCGCCCGTGATACGCCCCAACTGGCTGCCGCGGCACATCTGTTGCTCATCCCCGACCTGCTCTCGTACTGGCTCACGGGCGTGCTCGGCACAGAACTGACCAACGCCTCGACCACTCAGCTCGTCGACCCGCGCACCCGCGACTTCTCGCCGGTGGTCGCGGAGGCGGCGGGCATCCCCCTGTCGCTGTTCCCGCCGCTGCGCCGGCCCGGCGACCCGGCGGGCGCGCTGCTGCCGCAAGTGCTGGAGGAGACGGGCCTGCACGGCCCGGTCCCGGTGACCGCCGTCGGTTCGCACGACACCGCCTCCGCCGTCGCAGCGGTACCGGCTGCCGGTGACCGTTTCGGCTACATCGCGACCGGGACCTGGTCGCTCGCAGGGCTGGAGCTGACCTCCCCCGTGCTGTCGGAGGAGAGCAGACTCGCCAACTTCACCAACGAGCTCGGCGTCGACGGCACGGTGCGCTATCTGCGCAACATCATGGGCCTGTGGCTGCTGCAGGAGTGCCTGCGCACATGGGAGTCGGAAGGGCAGCCGCAGGATCTGACGGCGCTGCTGCGGGCAGCCGGGTCGTGCGGTCCGCTGCGGTCGGTGCTCGACGCCGGCGATCCCGGCTTCCTGGCACCGGGAGGCATGCCGCAGCGCATCGAGGAGGCCTGCCACCGCTCGGACCAGCCGGTGCCCCGCAGCCCGGCCGAGACCACGCGGTGCGTGCTGGACTCCCTCGCGCTCGCTCACCGGCTGGCCGTCGAGGACGCACAGCGTCTCGCGGACCACGAGGTCGAGGTGGTGCATGTGGTCGGCGGCGGCGTACACAACCAGTTGCTGTGCCAACTCACGGCCGACGCCTGCGGGTTGCCCGTGATCGCCGGGCCGGCCGAGGCGGCGGCGCTCGGCAACGCCGTGGTGCAGGCGCGGGCGCACGGCGCGATTCACGGTGACATGGGGCTGGTCAGACGGCAGCTGTATGACACCCTGCCGCTGCGGACGTACGAACCGTCCGTTGATCACGGCAGCCCCCAGGACTGGTCGCGGGCAGCAGCGGCGGTCCGCGCACACGACAGGGCAACATGACCGCCGGCCCACGGACACAGGCGGAAGCAGAGGAAGGAAGAACCGTGCGGGTCGCACTCTTCATCACCTGCATCAACGACGCGCTCTATCCCCGCACCGGCCAGGCAGTCGTCGCCCTCCTGGAACGTCTCGGCGTGGAGGTGGACTTCCCCAAGGGCCAGACGTGCTGCGGACAGCCGCAGTTCAACACCGGCTACCGCAGCCAGGCCGAGCCGCTGGCGCGCCGCTACGCGGAGGTCTTCCGCGGCTACGACTACATCGTGGTGCCCTCCGGCTCCTGTGCGGCGATGGTGCGGGACAACTATCCGAAGATCGACGCCGAGGGCACGGAGGGGCCCGTCGCCGCCACGTACGAGCTGACGGAGTTCCTCGTCGATGTGCTGGGCGTGACCGACGTGGGCGCGTACTACCCGCACACCGTCACCTACCACCCCACCTGCCACGGGCTGCGGATGCTCGGCCTCGGTGACCGCCCGCGCCGTCTGCTGGAAGCGGTCAGAGGGCTGCGGCTGCGGGAGTTGGAGGGCGCGGAGGAGTGCTGCGGCTTCGGCGGGACCTTCGCCGTGAAGAACGCCGACGTCTCCGCCGCGATGGGCGCCGACAAGGCCCGTCACATCGAGGAGACCGACGCCGAGGCGGTGTGCACCGTCGACAACTCCTGCCTCATGCACATCGGCGGCACCCTCTCCAGGCGCGGCTCCGCAACGCGTCCCGTGCACATCGCCGAGATCCTGGCCGGCACCGGCACCGGCACCGGCAGCGAGGAGGCGCCACGATGAGCGGTACGTATCTGGGCATGCCCTCCTTCCCCGAGGCCGCCGCAGAATCGACCCGTGACATGCGGCTGCGCGGGAACCTGCGGCACGCGACGCACACCATCCGCGCCAAGCGCGCCCAGGCGGTCGAAGAGCTCGGCGACTGGGGGGAGTTGCGGGAGGCGGGCGCCGCGCTGAAGGAACGTACGCTGCGCCATCTCGACCACTATCTCGAGCAGTTGGAGGCGGCGGTGACCGCCGCGGGCGGAGTCGTCCACTGGGCCTGCGACGCGAGCGAGGCCAACCGCATCGTGGCCGGGCTCGTCCACGAGACCGGCGAGAGCGAAGTGGTCAAGGTCAAGTCCATGGCCACGCAGGAGATCGGGCTCAACGAGGCACTCGCCGAGGAGGGCATCTCCGCCTACGAGACCGACCTGGCCGAGCTGATCGTGCAGCTCGGCGACGATCTGCCCTCCCACATCCTCGTCCCCGCCATTCACCGCAACCGCGACCAGATCCGTGACATCTTCCGCGAGAAGATGGGCAGTTGGGGACGCGCCGCCCCGGAGAACCTCACCGACAACCCGGCGGATCTGGCCGAAGCCGCAAGGCTTCACCTGCGGGAGAAGTTCCTCAACGCCAAAGTCGGCATCTCCGGCGCGAACTTCATGGTCGCCGAGAGCGGCACCCTCGTCGTCGTCGAGTCCGAAGGCAACGGCCGCATGTGCCTGACCCTTCCCGAGACGCTGATCTCCGTCGTGGGAATCGAGAAGATCGTACCGACGTGGCAGGACCTGGAGGTCTTCCTGCAGACCCTGCCCCGCTCCTCCACCGCGGAGCGCATGAACCCCTACACCTCGACCTGGACGGGCACCACCGACGAGGACGGCCCCTCGGCCTTCCACCTCGTCCTGCTCGACAACGGCCGCACCGACGCACTCGCCGACACCGTCGGACGGCAGGCGTTGCGCTGCATCCGCTGCTCGGCCTGCCTGAACGTCTGTCCCGTCTACGAACGCGCCGGCGGTCACGCCTACGGCTCCGCCTACCCCGGGCCCATCGGCGCGATCCTCACCCCGCAACTGCGCGGAGTGCAGAGCGAGCTGGACGCGTCCCTGCCGTATGCCTCGTCGCTGTGCGGCGCCTGCTACGAGGTCTGCCCCGTCGCCAT
>DATMEI010000761.1:0-4213 GCA_035556995.1 Streptomyces sp. | reverse complement strand
GCACCCGCGAGCGCCGACTCCGTTGACGACAGCCCTGGTTCGGCCGGTCCGAAGACCGCACAGGAACGTTCCTCCGGGTGGACGGCGGAGCGAATGCGCGGCGCCAAGTCCCTCGATCTGCTCGACGTCGGCGCCGGTGCCGTCGAGGACGCGGGCAAAGCCGTGCCCCGCGGCGGGGAGTTGAAGATTCCGCCGCTCGCGCCGGGAGGGGACGACGAGGCACTCCCCCAGGGCGGCGGTCCGTGGTCGGGCGGCGGCGACGTCGTGAAGACCTCCGGCCGGGTCTTCTTCAAGTTCGACGGCAAGGACGCCTCCTGTTCCGGGAACGCGGTCACCAGCGACAACGCCAGTACGGTCATGACAGCCGGGCACTGCGTGAAGATGGAGGGCAAGTGGCACTCCAACTGGACGTTCGTGCCCGGCTATCACGACGGTGAGGCCCCGTACGGCAAGTGGAGTGCCGACAAGACGCTGACCACTCCGCAGTGGGACGCCGGCGAGGACATGAACTACGACGTCGGCGCCGCCGTGGTGAAACCGCTGGACGGCAAGAAGCTGACGGATGTCGTCGGCGGCCAGGGGCTCTCCTTCAACGCCGCCCGCAACACGAAGATGTACGCCTTCGGCTTCCCCGCCGCCGACCCGTACGACGGCGAGAAGCTGACCTACTGCAGCGGCACGACCTTCGAGGACCCGCTGATGTACAAGGCCAACGGCATGGCATGCGACATGACGGGCGGCGCCAGCGGGGGCCCGTGGTTCACCGAGTTCGACGAGGCTTCGGGAACCGGCCTCCAGTCGTCCGTGAACAGCTACAAGTACAACTTCATGCCGAACGCGATGTTCGGGCCGTTCTTCGGCGAGGACGCACAGAAGCTGTACGAGACGGCACAGGCCGGCTGATCAGCGGGCCGGGCGGCCGGGGCCCGACCGTCGTCGGTCGGGCCCCGGCCGCCACCGTCACGGCTCCTGAACCTGCGGGTCGCCGCGCAGGCGCACCTCGCACTCACCGTCGTACGACAGGTACGAGGTGAGCGTCTCCGGCACCCGCAGGCCCGGGGTGTCCAGGTAAAGGGCGCGGACGCGTTCGAAGTCCGCTTCGACGGTGGCCTCCGCCGCCTCGTCGAGCACGGCCAGCACCTCCTCGCCGGGCTCGTCGCCGCGCTTTCCGCCGTCGCCGACGCCCCAGGCGTCCCAGGGCAGCACCTCGGCCCTGTTGAGCGCTGCCAGGTCCCGCACGACGTTGCTCCGCACCATCCATACGCCCATGAGCCCCAGGACGCTGACGCCGAAGGTCTTCGGGTCGGCCTCGCCCGTACGGCAGCGGCGCCAGCCCTCGCCCGCGACGAGGAAGCGGTCGCGGGGGACGTCCAGGGGGTCGAAGTCCAGCTCGTAGCCCGATTCGATACGCACGTCGGGCACGACCTGCGGGTCGCTGAGGACCCAGCCGCGCTCCGGGTGCACGTACTCCGTCACCCAGTGGTCGTCGTGGAAGCCGGGCGCGAAGTAGGTGGCGTAGCCGCAGCGGATACGGGCGGGGGTGCCGGTATGCCGCAGCAAGGCGCAGTGCAGCAGTGCGAAGTCACGGCAGGTGCCCGCGAATCGGTCGAGCGGGCGGCGCGGTGCGGTCAGCGGCGCCTTGTCGAGCTGAGTGACGATGTCCAGGATGTCGTCTATGTAGCGGGTTTCGGCTTCCGAGCGGTAACGGGATTCGGGCAGTGCGCACCCGAACCGGCCCGCCTCCTCACGGTGTATGAGCAAGTGGCGTACGAGAAGGGCCAGTTCGTCGGGACCGCCGGGCAGTTCCGCGAGCCTGTCCGTCATTCCCGGATCACTGTGGACGCTCTGCGTTAAATAGAAGTCACGCTCTGCGGGCAGCATGCGCGACAGCGTCCCGGATTTCGGGGCGGATTTCCAGCCGGGGGGAACCTCCGGTTCCGCAACCTGCCCGTGTGGTGCGTATGGTGCCCGGCGTGGAAGCTACAGGGAAAGCACGGGCGGCCTTCGGGGCACTCCTGCTGCTGGTCGCCACCGCGGCCTGCTCGGACGGAGACAGCTCAAGCGACGCGCGCAAGCCGGACACCGACCACGCGGCGATCAAGGTCGACCGCCCCGAGGCCCTCGCGGACCAGGACATACGCATACGGATCGGCGGGCTCGGCAAGCACGACCGTGTCACCGTCAGCGCCACCGCGAAGGACCAGCGCGCCCTGCCGTGGAGCGCGAAGGGCGACTTCACAGCGGACGCGAACGGCAAGCTCGACCTCGGCAAGAATGCACCGCGGGGCGACCGTCCGTACACGAAGCCGGACAGCATGGGCCTGATCGACGCGATGCTGCCGCAGCGGGGGCCCGGCGTGAAGATGATCGGCAGCGGCAAGGCCTTCTCCTACCACCCGCCTTCTCCGTCCGAGCAGCGCTCGTACGACGTGCGTCTGACCGTCAGCAAGAACGGCAAGCAGCTCGCGGGACGTACCGTCGAGCGCCAGTGGCTGACGGAGAAGGTCCGGCACCGCAAGCTCACCGTCGCCAAGAACAAGATCGACGGCGAGATGTACTCACCGCCCGCAGGCGCGAAGCGCCGCGCTCCCGTGCTGGTCTTCGGCGGTTCCGAGGGCGGCAACTCCGGTGAGTACGCAGCCGCGTTGCTGGCCTCACGCGGCCACCCGGCGCTGTCGCTGTGCTACTTCCGCTGCGGCAAGGGGTCAGGACGGCCGAACGCGATCAACATGATCGACCTGGATTACTTCACCCGGGCCGCCCGCGTTCTCGCCCACGAGCCCGGCGCCGACCCCAAGAGGGTCGCCGTCATGGGCAACTCCCGCGGCAGCGAGGTCGCCCAGCTCCTCGGCCAGCGCCACCCGTCCGTCTTCCGCGACGTCATCGCCTACGCTCCCTCGGCCAAGGTCAACGGCCCCTATCTGGCCGGGGCTTCGGGCCGTGCAGCCTGGGCCGAGAACGGACGTCCGCTCCCGGCCGGGCCCATCTCCCTGAACCGCGTACGCGGTTCGGTGCTCGCCGTCGCCGGCGGGAACGACAAGATGTGGGACTCCGCCGGCTCGGCCCGGAGGATCGCCGCCCAGCAGAACGCCTCCGGCAAACAGCACCGGCAAGTCACCTACCCCAAGGGCGGCCACCACGTGAACTGGTTCCCCTACGGGCAGCCCGGCCAGGAAGCGGGAGCTGACGGCAAGGTCGTCACCACTTCCGGAGCCGACCAGGCAGCACGGCAGGACAGCTGGGCACGGGTCCTGAAACTGCTCGGGCACTGAACCGGCCCGTCCTCTACGGGCGCGCGCCACGTACGCGGCCGGCCGCCGCTCCCCGGACCCCGCACGCGGAAGCCGGGGGCGCGGTTCCCTGCCGGATGCACCGCACCCCCAAGCTCCGCTCGCAGAGGCCCGATTGGGGCCCCGCACCAAGCGGACGCCGCCCCGGGCACGCGTCCCGGGGCGGCGAACCGCGCGGAATGCTAAGGCGTCAGCCGCCGAGCACCGCCTCGAACTGCTCCAGTCCCCAGTCGAGATCCTCCTTCGTCACCACCAGCGGCGGCGCGATGCGGATCGTCGAACCGTGGGTGTCCTTGACCAGGACCCCGCGCTGCATCAGCTTCTCGGACAGCTCACGGCCCGTACCGTGCGCGGGGTCGATGTCCACGCCCGCCCACAGACCGCGTCCACGCACCTCCCTGACGGCTCCCGCGCCCACGAGCAGCCCCAGCTCGTTGTGCAGGTGCTCGCCCAGCTCCTTCGCCCGCTGCTGGTACTCGCCCGTGCGCAGCATCGCGACGACCTCGAGCGCCACCGCGCACGCCAGCGGGTTGCCGCCGAAGGTGGAGCCGTGCTCGCCCGGCTTGAGCACCCCGAGCACCGCCGCGTCGGCGGCCACCGCGGAGACCGGCACGATGCCGCCGCCGAGCGCCTTGCCGAGCAGATACATGTCCGGCACCACGTTCTCGTGCTCGATCGCGAAGGTGCGCCCGGTGCGGCCCAGGCCGGACTGGATCTCGTCGACGATCAGGAGCACGTCCTGCTCGCTGCAGAGTGCCCGCAGCCCGGCGAAATAGCCGGCCGGGGGGACCATCACGCCGGCCTCGCCCTGGATCGGCTCCATCAGCACGGCCACCGTGTTCGGCGTGATGGCGTCGCGCACCGCGGTGAGGTCACCGAACGGAACGACGACAAACCCCGGGGTGTACGGCCCGAAGTCGTTC
>DATMEI010000760.1:0-10499 GCA_035556995.1 Streptomyces sp. | reverse complement strand
GTCACCTTCCGAAGCAGGACCTCACGATGACACCCACTTCCGAGACCACGAACCGTTCCAGCATCGACGCGAACGCCTCGCGTCAGAACAGGACCCGAGAAATGCAACTCATGCCAGAATCCCTGGCCCGAGCCCATATGCACGATCGCTTGCATGAGGCCGAGGCGGAACGCAGGGCCCGGCGCGTCACTTCGGCCCGGCGCCTTCAGCGTCGCGCCGAGCGCGCTTCCCTGCGGGCCCGGCGGGCACTCGCCCTGGCGGTCATGCAGTGAATCAACCGGAGAGCCGGGGCGTCGCGCCCCGGCTCTCTGCCGTACACGGCGATATCTTCGGAAGAATGGAAGAGGAGAACGCCCGAGAGACAACCTGCGCCGGGTGCGGAACAGTCGCTGAGGGGACGCCCGTCACCTGGGTCCGCTCCAACGAGAACGGCGAATGCCACTACTTCTGCGAGAGCTGCGCGCGAGCCAACATCCGAGCCATCGAGGGACGTCTCGACTCGTCCTGGTGGTGAAGACCGGCCCCGAGAGGACCAGCCCAGCGTGAAGACAACCTGCGGCCGGTCGGGGACCGGACGGTTTGGTGTTCGTCCCCGGTCCTGGCCGATGGGTTCGCCGGTCACCCAGCCGTCGGGGTCTTGATCAAGCAGGGGCCTCCTCGACGGCAGGGGAGTCCTCTTCTCCGTCCTCCCGTGCGAAGCCCGGCACCCATGCCTCCATCTCCTCGCGCATCCGCACCGACGCACCCAGCTGGCACAGCACGCCGATCGTGCTCAGCGTCACTCGGTGTATGAGGAGGTACGAGGGGGGCAGATTGAGTTGCTTGCCCAACTGGTGCGCGGGCGAACGGGGGTCGGCGATCCGGGCCGCCTGCTCCCGCATCCAGCTCCGTTCGAAACGGAAGTGCGCTGCCCGGGCCGGCTCGATGACAGGCACCAGATACTCCAGCACCTCAGCGGGGTCCAACTCGATGGAGTCCTTGACGAAGCCTTCGTCACACAGCAGTTCATAGACAGCCTCCGCCTCCCCGTCGATGATCATTCGCAGAGCCGTGCCGATCACGGGCGGGAGCCCCTCCGGCAGCCGGTCCACCGTGCCGAAGTCCATCACCCCCAACCGCCACTGGCCGGCGTCACCGCCGGACGGATCCCCTGGAATCAGACGGAAGTTGCCAGGGTGCGGATCGGCATGCAGCAGACCTGTACGAGCAGTGCCGGAGAAGAGGAAACGGGCCAACAGCTGCCCCGCGCGGTCCCGTTCCTCCCGGGTGCCCTCCGAAATGACCTCGGCGAGCGGCACACCGTCCATCCACTCGGTCACCAGCACCTGTTCGCACTGATGCACCACGTCCGGGATCACGACATCGGGGTCCTCGGCGAACTCTTCCGCGTAGATCCTCTGCGCCTCGGACTCCAGGCCGTAGTCGAGTTCCTCTGTTACCCGGTCGCGCAGCTCGGAGATCAGAGGCTTGATGTCCATGCCGGGTATGAGCGGGCCCAGCAGAAGGGCGAACCTTCCCAGCTGAGTGAGGTCGGAGATCAGCGCCTCACCGGCGCCCGGATACTGAACCTTCACCGCGACCTCGCGCCCGTCGTGCCAGACGGCGTGATGGACCTGCCCGATGGACGCGGCGGCGGAGGGCTTGTCCTCGAACTCCTCGAAGAGCTCTCGCCACTCCTCGCCCATCCGCTCAGCGAGCACCTCATGCACCGTACGGGTCGGCATCGGCGGCGCGGCTTCCTGCAGCTTGGTCAGGGTCGCCCGATACGGCCCCGCGATCTCCTCGGGCAGCGCCGACTCGAAGACGGAGAGCGCTTGCCCGAACTTCATTGCGCCCCCCTTCAACTCGCCCAGCACCTTGAACAGCTGCTCGGCCGTGCGCTGTTGCAGGTCATGTCCGACGAGTTCGGCGGAGAGGCCACCGATCCGTTTGCCCAGCCCCCAGGCGGTGCGGCCGGCAAACCCCAGAGGCAGCGCAGCCAGCTTTGCGGTACGCGTGACTGCCTTGCGGGGGAGATCGGACATGGGCCCCTCCAACTTCCAGACGGCTCTACCGGACAGCACCGAGGACGGCGGCCATCACGCCATTGTGACCTCTTCGACCACTCCCGCCGAGGGTGGGCGGTCCGATGTCACCGAAGCGGCACCGCATGGACACTCAGGATGGGGTGAGAACTGTTCGGTGTCGCCCATCAGATGTGGCAGGGCGAAGCGCACCCGGTAACCCGCCGCGCAGTCACCGTCCCCGTCGAGAAAGCTGAGCGCATAGGAGGCGATGGCCCCCGCGACCATCGTCGCCAGGGCCGAGTCGCAGGCGGGAACTCCCGAGCGACGCCGGCTCGATGTGCGCCACTGCCCGACCACCAGCGGCCAGCTCGGTTCACGCTCGGCCCGTCCGCGCAGCAGACAGCCGGCGCACGGGGAAGCTCCCGGCAGCACCAACGGCCCCACCACACCCGTGCTCTCCACCACTCCGCCGTACAGATGCGGAGTCCCTGCCTCAACGAATCCCTCCGACGTTGCGGGGTCCGGTGCGTACGCATCCAGGCCGTCGCGTGGCGTCAGCACAACCAGACCGACCTTCCTCCGCGAACGGGCACGGGTCCGGGATCGCCAAGGCCAGGCCCGGCCAACAGCCCTGCTCGCAGCCACATCACGCCGCTCTCCGACCTCACCGGCCGGAATGCCGCCGGGTGTGGTGTCCCATGGCTCGACGTGACCCCCGTCCACGACGTCCACCTCGCCCACTCCCGCAGCCGACAGCGTCGACGCGACGAGGGATCCGACCCTCCCGGCTCCCCGCACCTGCACGCACGCCTCCCGGCGAGCCACCAGCCTGCGCAACCCGGCCCCGGGCTCACGGTGTACGACCGACAGCGAGCCCAGGTCCGGGCGCAGCAGGTCGCTCACGCTCGCTGAAGCCTCCCGGTCGGCCGTGGCATCGTCGAGCACTCCGGCAGAGGAAAGCCTCTCCACCAGACGGTCTGCCGTCCCCGGAGGCAGGCCCACCCTGGCGGCCTCTTCCCGTAGTTGCACAAGACTGCGGGTGCCGTCCATCAACTCCATGAACCCTGCTGTGGTGTTGTCCACCGGCCCCAGCAGTACGGCGTGTGCCGGCGCCACTCCGTACTGCACCGTCTGCCGGTCACGCCAGGCACGGCGCAGCGCGGGCTTGATCATCGGATGCATGTTTCCCCGTCCCGTCGGGTCTCGCTCCTGCCGAAGACAGAATGCGGTTGCCGGGCCCGAACCTGCCGAGAGTTATCCACAGCCCCGGGAGGTAGTCATATGAAGCGATCAGGTATGGGGCGATTGCCTCGAACCCGGCCGGAGGTGGGACTTCCGCCTCCGTCAGCAGGTAACGTCAAGGCGTGCCCGCCGACCCGCTGAACAGCGCCACCCAGCAGGCGGTCGAAGTGCGTCGCAGTGCGCGCCGCAGACGTACGGTCTCCGCCTATCGCGAGGGTGATCGCACCATCGTGATGATCCCTGCCCGGATGTCCCCGGATGAGGAGCAACGCTGGGTCGGCGTGATGCTCGACAAGCTGGCCGCCCAGGAGAGCAAGCGCATGCTGGGGGACAGCGAGCTGACCGAACGTGCCGCCCAGCTCTCCGAGCAGTATCTGGACGGCCGGGCACAGCCCGACTCCGTGCGGTGGGTCACCAACCAGAACACACGATGGGGTTCTTGCACCCCTGCCGAAGGCAGCATCCGTCTCTCGCACCGTCTGCGCGGCATGCCTGAGTACGTGGTGGACTACGTACTCCTTCACGAGCTGTCGCACCTTCTGGTCCCCGGACACGGGCCGCGCTTCTGGCAGTTGCTGGAGGCGTATCCGCGTACGGAACGGGCGCGCGGCTTCCTCGAAGGAGTCGTCGCCGCCGACCGGTTGCCCCATCTTCCTGCCGCACGCGACGAGTGAATCCCCCGCCCGGTTGGATAGCCTTGCGCTGCGAGGAGCACGCATCCACGGACGGGGGGACGGTCGTTACGTATGGCCAGGGAATTCCAGTGCGGCCACAAGGCCAGAATCAGTGATCTGACAGCAGGCACGGATCTGTACGTAGGTGTGCAGATAGCCGGCCCCGGTCTGTCCTTCGACATCAGTTGCTTCGGTCTCGACGCCGATGAACGGCTGTCCGACGACCGGTACTTCATCTTCTTCAACCAGCCGAAGTCGCCGGAGGAGTCGCTCCAGCAGCTTGGTGCACAGGCGGGCGACACGGAATCATTCCGGGTGACGCTCGACAAGATTCCGCCGCAGATCAAGCGTCTGTCGTTCACCGCGGCGCTCGACGGCGCCGGACAGATGTCGCAAGCCGGCTCCGGTTACGTACGGATCGTCGCGGGCGGCGAAGAGGTGGCTCGGTATTCGTTCGACGGTTCGGAGTTCAGTACCGAACGTGCCGTGATGCTCGGCGACTTCTACTTCAAGGACGGCTGGCGCTTCGCAGCCGTGGGTCAGGGCTTCGACGGCGGTCTCGACTCTCTGCTGCGCCACTTCGGCGGTGAGGTGGAGGAGGAAGCAGCTCCTGAACCTTCGGCAGCCCCGGGCTTCGCGCCACCGGCGGACGCCGCGCAGGCGCCCGGCTTCGCGCCGCCGGCGGACGGCGGAGGCGGCGCCGCAGCCCCTGCCGCACAGCCCGCACAGCCCGCTCCGTCCTTCGGCCCGCCGCCGTCTTCCGGTACGCCGCAGCCGGCGGTCGCACAGGCGGGAGCCGACCCTTCGGCGGCGGCACACGCGTCCGCACCGACGATCGCCGACCCGGGCGCCTTCTCCGGTGGTCCGGGACAGGGCCAGCAGGTCCCACCTGGCCAGGCACCGCCCGGGCAGCCGGCACCTCCCGGACCTCCCGTGCAGCCGCCGCAGCCCCAGCCGCCACAGATGCAGTCTCCGCCTGCGCCGCAGACGTACAGCCCTCCGTCGGCTCCCCAGGCCCCGTTCGCACCACAGGCTCCACAGGCCCTACAGGTCCCGAACATCCCGCAGGGCCCCGCCGCCGGCATGGGCGTCACGCTCGACAAGTACCGCGAAGCACCCACCGGGCAGCGCTGGACACTTCAGAACGAGCAACTGGCCCGTGTCGACCTCGGCGTCGACGGCCAGCCCGTCCTCGCCCGGCAGGGCAGCATGGTTCTGTACCAGGGCAAGGTCGACTTCAGCTACAAGGGAGCGGGCTTCCGCGGTCGCGTCGTCGGCAACGCGACCGGCCAGGAGATGCAGCTGATGCGCTGTACGGGCGGCGGTCAGGTCTTCCTCGCCGAAGAGGCCGCGTCTCTCCACCCCATCGAACTGCAGGGTGACGCGATCTGTGTGTCCGCAGACCACGTCCTCGCCTTCGACGAGAGCCTTCAGCACGAGGTGCGCAGGATCGAGGGTCACGGCATCCCCGGTGGCGCCCTGTTCACGATGCTCTTCCAGGGCACCGGCACCGTCGTCGTCACCACGCACGGCGCGCCTGTTGTGCTCCCGGTCACTCCCACCACCTTCGCCGACGCCGATGCCGTCGTCGCCTGGTCGGCTGCCGCGCAGGTGATCGTCTCCAGCCAGGTGAGGCTGCGCCGCATGGCCTACCCCGGGCACAGCGGCGAGACTGTGAATCTTCAATTCCGCGGTGCGCCCGGCAACTTCATCGTCGTCCAGCCCTACGAGGTGTGAGGAGCCCGTCATGGATCAGCAGCTCATCTCGGGCTATGCCCCGTCCCAGCCCACCGCCCGCATGGAGAACCACGGTTCGCACATGCTCAAGGTCGTCATGCAGAGCGGCCAGGATCTCTACGCACGCGTCGGCTCGATGATCGCCTACGAGGGCTTCGTGCAGTACGAGCCCAACCCGCCGGCAGTGCGCCAGCGGGCGTCACAGTGGCTCACCGGCGAAGGCGCACCGCTCATGCGCTGCCACGGTGACGGTCTGCTCTACCTCGCGGACTACGGCGCGGACGTCGTCGTACTCAACCTGAACGAGGAGAGCATCTCGGTCAACGGCACGAACCTCCTCGCCTTCGACGCGCACCTCGAATGGGGCGTGCAGCGCGTGAAGGGAATGGCGAAGCTCGCGGGCCAGGGTCTGTTCAACGTCGTGGTGTCCGGCACCGGATGGGTCGCGCTGACGACCCGTGGCGTGCCTGTCGTCGTCGACTGCGGACGCGGTGAGGACGAGACCTCCGTGGACCCCGACGCGCTCGTGGCCTGGTCGACGCACCTGAAGATGAAGGGGAAGCGCAGCTTCAAGGCGTCCTCGATGATCGGGCGCGGCAGCGGCGAGGCGTACCAACTGGGCTTCTCCGGCCAGGGATTCGTCGTCGTACAACCAAGTGAGGACAGCGCCGACCGCCTGCGGGCACGAGGCTGACGGGGGAGGGACGTACACATCATGCAGAGTCCGCTTTTCGGCTTTACCGAGGTCCAGAGCCAGGACCGCTACACCCTGCAGAATCCGAAGCTGCTGCGCGTCGTCCTCACTGGTCACGAAGACGTGCTCGCCCGCAAGGGCAGCATGGTGGCCTACCAGGGGATGCTGGAGTTCGACGGCGAATACCAGACCCGTCAGCAACAGCATGCCCGGGCCATGACGGGTGAGGGCCTCGACCTGATGCGCTGCTCCGGGCAGGGCACCGTGTATTTCGCCAACCTCGCGCAGTACGTGCACGTTGTGGACATCGACCATGAGGGCCTGACGGTCGACAGTGCCTATGTCCTCGCCCTCGACTCCCATCTGCACTGGGAAGTCATCTCCGTGGACAGCCAGTTCGGCGTGTCCGGGTCAGGGAAGTACAACCTCAACATCACCGGACAGGGCAAGGTCGCTCTGATGACCTCCGGCCAGCCGCTGATGGTGCGCGTCACGCCCGACGCCTACGCGAATGCGGACGCGGACGCGGTCGTCGCCTGGTCCAGTTCACTGCGGGTGCAGATGCAGGCACAGACCAGCGCTTCAAATGTGTGGCGGCGGCGCGGCAACACAGGCGAGGGCTGGGAGTTGAGCTTCATGGGTCAGGGCTACGCCCTCGTACAGCCGAGCGAACTGCTGCCCCCGCAGAGCGCCGTGATCGGCCAGGGCCTGCGTGCGCAGTACGGCGTGGGCGCGCGCGGAGCGGCAGGACAGAACCAGGGGAACATCTTCACCAACTGACCAATCGGACGTGCTGCTCCCGCATCCCGGCCCAGCGCGGCCCAGTTGAGCTCAGCTCTCACCGGGCTGAGCTCAACTCGGCCTGTTCTGGACCAGGGTGCGGGCGTGCTCCGTCAGCCGTACGACCGACTCGTCGGCCACCCCCGCCACTTCGTCGTAGCCGTACCAGCGCAGCGCCAACGACTCCTCGCTCACCTGCTCCAGCGCCCCCCGGGGAGCCAGCGCCGCGTACTGCACGTCCAGATGCCAGGCGCACGGCGTGAGGTGCCGGTCGAGTCGCAGTGGCCCGCCCGGCAGCAGAGTCAGGCCGTCGATGCCCGACTCCTCCTCGGCTTCGCGCAGGGCGGCGTCCGCCAGTGTGGCGTCCTCCGGTTCGCAGTGGCCGCCCATCTGGAGCCACGCCCGGAGCTTGCGGTGCAACGTCAGCAGTACGCGCGCACCCTCGGGGTCGATCACCAGGGCGCTCGCCGTGAGGTGCCCGTCCGGGCATGCCTTCCACAGGCCGTCGGGGTGCGCCTGCAGATGCCGTACGTACTCCTCCCGCAGCCCGTCCTGTGCCGCATCGGGAGCGGACCATTCCGTCAGCGTCCGCGTCGCGTCCTCGCGCAGGCTCACTTCTTCCCGTCGCCGTCGCCGCCATCGCGGTCGTCGTCGTTGCCGCTGTCGCTGCCGGAGCTGTCGTCAGCATCGGTGCCGTCGGCAGCATCGCCCTTGGCGCTCCCGCTCCCGGTCGCCCCCTTCGCAGCGTCGCCGAGCATCTTGTCCAGCTCGGAGAAGTCCGGGTTCTCGCGGTGGACGAAGCCGTCGGGGTCGTCCAGGTCCTCCGCTGTCGGCAGCATGTCGGGGTGCTCCCACAGCCCGTCGCGCCCGTCCACGCCCCGGGCGTCCGTCAGTGAGGCCCACAGCCGGGACGCGTCGCGCAGCCTCCGTGGGCGCAGCTCGAGCCCGATCAGCGTGGCGAACGTCTGCTCCGCGGGACCGCCCGACGCCCGGCGCCGGCGCAGCGTCTCCCGCAGCGCGGAAGCCGACGGCAGGTGGGGCTCGGCTGCCGCGTGCACCACCGCGTCCACCCAGCCTTCGACCAGGGCGAGAGCCGTCTCCAGCCGCGCCTTCGCCGCCTGCTGCTCCGGAGTGTCCTCCGGCTGGAACATGCCCTGCTGGAGCGCCTCCTGGATTTCCTCGGGGCGCTGCGGATCGAACTGCCCGACCACGTCCTCGAGCTTGCTGGTGTCGACCTTGATCCCGCGTGCGTACCCGTCGACCGCCCCGAACAGGTGCGAGCGCAGCCACGGTACGTGCGCGAAGAGCCGCTGATGGGCGGCCTCGCGCAGCGCGAGATACAGCCGCACCTCCTCCTGCGGCACGCCGAGGCCCTCGCCGAGCGCGGTCATGTTGCCGGGCAGCAGCGCGGCCTTTCCGGGCGGACCCAGCGGCAGCCCGATGTCCGACGAACCGACCACTTCGCCCGCGAGTACGCCCAGGGCCTGACCGATCTGTGTGCCGAACATCGCGCCGCCCATGGAACGCATCATTCCGAGCAGCGGGCCTGCCATGGCCTGCATCTCCTCGGGAAGTACGTCGCCCATCGCGGTGCCGACACGCTCGGCGACCGGGTCGACCAGGTCCTTCCAGACGGGAAGCGTCAGCTCGACCCACTCTGCGCGGCTCCACGCCTCTGCGCTGCCCGAGCCGGACGGCAGCGACGTCACACCGTCCAGCCACAGGTCGGCCAGCCGCACGGCCTCCTCGACCGCAGCGCGGTCGCTCGGGCCGATGCTGGCGTCCTTGGTGCCCTTGATCTCCTTGGTGTCCTTCTCCGCGCCGTCGGGAAGGGTGTCCCGGCCCGGGGGGCGTCCTGCGGCGACGGTCTGCCGGGCGATGTCCTTGGCCATGTCCCAGTTCACCGGGCCGCCCTCGTACGAGAGCATCTGGCCGAGCTTCTGGAAGGCGGCGCCCAGATCGTTGGGGTCCATGCCGCCCTGGCCCCCGCCCAGCGAGCCGAACATCGCGGCCAGCGGGTTGTCAGCACCGGAACCGCCCGGAACTCCGCCGAAACCGAAGGGCCCCGGGGTGCCGCCCTGGCCGCTTTGGCCGCCCTGGCCGGCGCCCTCGCCCTTCTTCTTGCCCTCGTCCCCGTCCTCGGGCTCCTCAGGAGGTACGCCGAATCCGAATGGGGTGTCACTCACGGTTTCCTCGGCTCTGTCTCGTGGGTCTCGTGCGTTCGAAATGTCCTGCGGTATCGCTGGACGGTGCGCTGGCGGTTGGCTCGTAGGAACGAACTCGTGGACTACGTTGGACTGAATGACTGGTCGAAGTGGACCAATCGGGATATACGCGAGCCTGCACGGACTCGCGGGCTTCACCTCCAGCCTAGACACCTGTCAGGCAGGATGGAGCCTGCGCACCTCCTACCAGAAACAACCGCTGGAGACGACCGGTGAGTTCCTCCAACAGCAACGTTCGCGCAGCGCGAACCCCAACCGTCGCCGTCACGGGTGCCGCGTCAGGGGTCGGCGCGCTGCTGACAGAGCGGCTTGCCGCTTCGGAGGAGATCAAGCGCGTCATCGCTCTCGACGAACGCCGCGGCGAGGTCAGCGAGGCCCAGTGGCACACCCTTGACGTCCGCGATCCCGCCATCGCCGAACGTCTGCGCAACGACGGCGACCCTGTGGACGTCGTCGTGCACCTCGCTCTCGATCTCGACCTGGAGACCGACCCCACCGCCCGTACCGCCCTCAATGTGCGCGGAACGCAGACAGTGCTGACCGCGGCGGCAGCAGCCGGCGTTCCCCGCGTCGTCCTGTGCACCTCGACGATGGTTTACGGGGCCCTGCCCGACAACGACGTCCCGCTCGCCGAGGACGCCGAACTGCGCGCGACCGCCGAGGCGACTGCCGTCGGTGACCTCCTGGAGATCGAACGGCTCGCACGCCGAGCGCCCCGCGCCCATCCAGGACTCAACGTGACCGTGGTACGCCCCTCGGTGCTCGTGGGTGCGGGCATGGACACCGCCCTGACCCGTTACTTCGAATCACCGCGGCTGCTGGTGGTGGCCGACTCGCGCCCGTGCTGGCAGTTCTGCCACGTCGAAGACCTGGTCGGCGCCCTGCAGTACGCCGTCCTGGGTAAGGCGGACGGCGAGTTCGCAGTCGGCTGCGACGGCTGGCTGGAGCAGGAAGAGGTCGAGGAGCTCACCGGCATCCGGCGGATGGAGTTGCCCTCGGCGGTCGCGCTGGGGGCGGCCTCCAGGCTGCACCGGCTCGGGCTCACGCCCTCACCCGCAGGCGATCTCGCTTACACGATGCACCCCTGGGTCGTCTCCGGTTCGCGGCTGCACGACGCGGGCTGGCGGCCTCGCTGGACGAA